>JAWVFY010000367.1:0-3759 GCA_033855575.1 Solirubrobacteraceae bacterium | reverse complement strand
GGCGCGCCTGGATCGCACGGCGGCGGCGGCGCGCCGGCGCGCGCAGCGCCCAGGCCTCGCGATAGGCCCCCAGCAGCTCGCGCTCGCGCAGCAGCGCGAAGCCCAGCGCCGCGACCTCGTAGCCGGCGATCCACGGCAGGTCGCGCGCCAGCCCCGCGCCGGTCTCGTTCTTGAACGCCATCAGCAGCCGGTTGCGGAACTGCGTCCGCCGGTGGGCGGCGTCGAGTTGCGAGCGCGGCGTCGACGGGCTGTAGGTCCGCACGTGCCGGGCAACCGCGCGCGGCTCGTAGGCGCAGCGCCAGCCGCGCAGCTGGGCGCGCCAGGCCAGGTCGGACTCGGTCGCCCACAGCGCCATGTCCTCGTCGAGCACCTCGCCGTCGACCGCGCAGTCCTCCAGCGCCGCCCGGCGCCAGAGCACCGCGGCGCCGTCGGCGCCGAAGACGGGGCCGGCGGTCGCGTAGGCGCCGGGCTCGGCCCCGTGGCCGACCAGCCCGTTCTTGCGCCGCCGGTCGACGGTGATTCCCGCCGCATCGACGCGGCCGTCGGCGGCACGCAGCAGCCTGGGCGCCACCGAGCCCAGGCCGGCGTCGGCCTCCAGCGCCGCACGCAGCGGCGCGACGAACCCGGGCTCTCCGACGCAGTCGGCGTTGAGCAGCAGCACGGCATCGGCGCTCGCCGCGGCGGCGAGGCCGCGGTTGATCGCCACGGCGTAGCTGACGCGGCTCGCCAGCGCCAGCACGCGCGCACCGTGGCGCTCGGCCACCGCTCGCGTGGCGTCCGTGCACGCGTTGTCGACGACCAGCACGTCCTCGCCGGCCAGCGCCGGCAGGCAGGCCTTCAGCCGCCCGGCCTCGTCGACCGACAGGACCACGACGGTCACGGTCATCATCCGGCGAGCTCCGCGTAGACCGCGGCGGTCTCCCGCGCGGTGCGCTCCCACGACAGCCCGGCGACGCGCTCGCGGCCCAGGCGCCCCAGCTCCGCGCCGCGCCCCAGCGCGCGCAGCATCGCCGCCCCGATGTCGTCGACGTCGCGCGGATCGAAGAGCTCGGCCGCGCCCTCGGCCAGCTCCGGCAGCGCGGTGGCCCGCGCACAGGCCACCGGCACGCCACGGGCCATCGCCTCGGCCACCGCGATCCCGAACCCCTCGTAGAGCGACGGATGGACGACGAGCGCGGCGCCGCGCAGCAGCGCGTCGAGCTGCTCGTCGGGCAGGTAGCCCGGCGTCTCGACGTCCGGCCAGCCGCCCTGGCCCAACCCCGCCACCACCAGCCGGTGGCCCGTGCCGAGCGCCCGCCAGGCGGCGACGAGGCGGTCGAGGTTCTTCTTCGGACGCAGGTCGCCCACCGCGACGATGTACGGCTCGCCGCCGGGCACGGGAGCCGAGCCGAGCGGCAGCGACGGCGCGTTGGGCACCACCCGGACCTTCCCCGCGGGGACGCGGTAGCGCTCGCACACGTCCTGCGCGGTGAAACGCGACACGCAGATCACGCGCTCGGCCGAGCGCACGGCCAGCGGCGTGATCGCGCGGTACTTCAGCCGGGTGCGCCGCGAGAAGTCCTCGGGGTGCTCCTCGAAGGCGAGGTCGTGGACCGTGACGACCCCGGGGCACGGCCGGCGCAACGGCAGGAAGCAGTTGGGCACATGGACGACGTCAGGCTTCAAACGCCGCAGCAACCGGGGCAGCCGCAGCTGCTCGAAGACCGCCTCGGGCCCCACGCCGCCGTCGCGGAAGGCCCGCAGGTCAACGAACGCGGGCAGCGCGCGCTCCAGCTCAGCGGCGTACCGGCCCCAGCCGCGCAGGGGAGGACGGTGGGCGTCCCGGGCGTCGAAGGCGACCAGCAAGCGGTTCAGCCTATGGGCGAGCCGCTCCGGTGCGTACCATGGGCGCACTCCCAAGCAGGGAAGCCCCGTGGAATCGCTCCAGCACACAGCCGCGGCGGCGGCCAGGAACGGCCACTCCGCCCACAGCTCGCGCATCTTCGACATCCCGATCGACCTCGGGCGGCCGGGCGAGCTGCTGTCGCGGATCACCGGCTGGGTCGGCCAGGGCGGGCCCGCCCGCAAGGTGATGTACGTCAACGCCCACGTGCTCAACCAGTCCCAGGAGAACGCGGCGCTGCGCGCTGTGCTCGAGCAGGCCGACCTCGTCTACTGCGACGGCTACGGCGTGCGCCTGGCCGCCAAGGCGCTGCAGGTCGAGATCCCCCACCGCATGACCGGCGCCGACTGGATCCGCGACCTCGCCGCGATGTGCGAGTCCGGCGGCCAGTCGCTGTACCTGCTGGGCTGCGAGCCCGGCGTGACCGCCGAGGCGGCGCGCAAGCTCGCGCGCTGGCACCCGAATCTGAAGATCGTCGGCAGCCACCACGGCTACTTCGAGCCCGGCTCCCCGCACGACGAGCGCGTCATCGAGGACATCAACCAGCGCCGGCCGGACATCATCCTGGTCGGCATGGGCACGCCCAAGCAGGAGCTGTGGGTGCAGCGCAACGCCGACCGCCTCGACGCCGACGTGCTCTGGACCGTCGGGTCGCTCTTCGACTACGTCTCGGGGCGCCTCCCGCGGGCTCCCTCGTGGCTGGCCGGCAACGGCCTGGAGTGGATCTTCCGACTGGCCGTCGAGCCGCGGCGGATGTGGCGCCGCTACCTCCTGGGCAACCCGGTGTTCATCTCGCGCGTGCTGGCCCGCGCCCAGCGCCACGAGCGTTGAAGCTCCCCGCGGCGCTGCGCAGCGAGCGTTTCTGGGCGCTTGCGCTGCTCCTCGTTGCCGCGCTGATCGTCATCGACCAAGCGTCGATCACCGGCGTCCAGGGGCCGGGCGCGCTGGGGCTCGTGGGGCGTCAGGTCTTCCGGGTGGGGCTGGGCGCCACCATCCTGTTCGGCCTCTGCGGCCTGGGCCCCACGCGGCTGCTGCTGCCCGGCGAGTGGCGCCCGTACCTGGCGCTGTTCGTCCTGCCCGTCGGCGCGGCGTGCTCGACGCTGGCGCTGACGCTGCTGGGCCTGGCCCACGTCCCGATGGGCGTCTCGGTCCCCGTGGTCCTGGCCGCGGGCGCCGCGCTGGCGCTGGCCTCGTGGCGGGCGCGGGGCGAGCCCGCCACGGAGGCCGCGGGCCCGCCCGCGCCGGCCCCTTCGCGCACCGTCCGGATCTTCGTCCCGCTCGCCCTCGGGCTGCTCATCGGCGCGATCGGGCTGCTGCCCGCGCTGCGCGCCGGCTTCTCGACCGTCCAGGGTCAGAACGGCGACGCGATCCTCGCCGTCGGCACCGGCGACTTCCTGCGCCACGCGCCGCCGACCGCCGTGCGCCCCGACCTGCCGCTGGACCGCGTGCCGATCCAGTGGCGCTCGAAGCTGCCGATCTACTACGGCCTGGCCGCGGTGAGCATGCTCGCCCAGAAGGACATGGTGACCACGTTCTCGCCGCTCACCGCGCTGGTGCTGGCGATGTTCGCGCTCGGCGTGATGCTGCTGGTGGTGCTCGGCCTGCGCGCGCCGCCCCTGGTCGGGCTCGTGGCGGCGTTCGCGGTCGCGCTGGACCGGATCGTCGTCTACGTCTCGATCCACACCTACTACAACCAGATGTGGGCGATGATGACGCTGCCGTTCGTGCTGCTGTGCGGGTGGCGGTTCCTGCGGGCACCGAGTCCGCGGTCGGCGATCCTCGCGCTGCTGTTCACCGCCCTGGCGCTGTTCACCTATCCGCTGCTGCTGCCCTACCCCGCCGTGTTCCTGGCGGTGATCGCCTGGATGGAGCGCGGC
>JAWVFY010000366.1:0-7241 GCA_033855575.1 Solirubrobacteraceae bacterium | reverse complement strand
GCGCCTCGCGCTCGCCGGCCTGGCTCCGTTCGGCGACGGCGAGACGCGCCTCGGTCCCGGGCTGTGCCTGGTCTTCGAGGGCTGGGACGCCAGCGGCAAGGGCGGGGCGATCAAGCGGCTGACCATGGCGCTGGACCCGCGGCACGTCCGCTACGCGTCCTATGCGGCGCCGACGCCCGACGAGAAGCGCCACCACTACCTGCAGCGCTTCGGCCCGGCCTTGCCCGGGTGGGGCGGCATGTCGATCTACGACCGCTCCTGGTACGGACGGGTGCTGGTCGAGCGCGTCGAGGGGTTCGCCACCGAGGACGAGTGGCGGCGGGCCTACGACGAGATCAACGGCTTCGAGCGCACGCTGGCCGCCGACGCGATGATCATCGGCAAGTTCTGGCTGGAGGTCTCCGAGGCCGAGCAGCTCGAGCGCTTCGAGAAGCGCCAGCACGATCCGCTCAAGGCCTACAAGCTGACCGACGAGGACTGGCGCAACCGGGCCAAGCGCCCCGCCTACGAGCAGGCGGTCGACGAGATGCTCGACCGCACCGACACCGAGCTCGCGCCGTGGCTCGTCGTCGAGGGCGACAGCAAGCGGTTTGCCCGCGTCAAGGTGATCGAGTGCGCGATCGCGCTGATCGAGGACGGGATGCGCCGTCACGACTTCGAGCCGCCGGCGCCGCTGTAGAACCCGCGCGCGCCGGCGAGCCTAGGATCCGCAGCGTGCGCGCGGCAGCACTTTCGACGGCGCTGGCGGCCCTGCTGGCCGGATGCGGCAGCACGCTCCCGTCCCTGCCGCCCGCGTGCAGCGATGGCCCGCGCTTCGTCCTGCGGGCTCTGCGCGCAGCGCCCGGATCGGTCCGGCTGACGGACGGGACGCGGCTGTCGGAATGCGTCACCCGCGCCTACCAGGACGCCGACGTCCAGCAGCTGGGGTTCACGCTGACGCCGGTGGCCGACCAGCTTGCGCGGTCGGCGCGACCCGCCGACGCGCTGGCGCTCGGCTACCTGCTCGGCGCGGTCGAGCGCGGGGCGTCGCAGACCAACGGCGTCCACGTCGAGCTCGTGCGCCGGCTGCGGGGCACGGTGACCTTCACCGACCCCGCGCTGCTGGCCGCGGTCCGCCGGGGCGAGCGTGCGGGCAGGGCGCGCGGATGAGGCTGCGGCTCTGGCATGCGCCCGACGGCGCGCGCGTGGCCTACCGCGAGGCGGGCACCGGGCCGCCGCTCGTGCTGCTGCACTCGCTCGGGCTCAGCCACCGCGAGTTCGAGCCGGTCGTCGAGCACCTCGATCACCGCTACCGCGTGATCCTGCCCGACCTCCCGTTGCACGGTGACTCCGAGGACCGGCCGCGCCACCCCTACACGCTCGACTGGTTCGCCGACGTGATGTCGGCGTTCGTCCGCGAGGTGTGCGGCGTGCACCCGCTGGTCGGCGGGCACGGGCTGGGGGCGGAGATCCTCCTGCACGCGGCGCTGACGGACCGGCTGACCCCCGAGAAGCTGGTGCTGATGCCCAACCGCCTGCACCGGCCGCCCGCCCGGCCGCTCGCCCGCCGGGGCTGGCGACTGAGCGCGCGGGCCGCGGGGATACCCGGCCTGGACCGCGTGCTGTCGCGCGCGGCGCATCTGGCCGTGCGGCCCGACCAGGGCGTCCGGCTGTCGGCGCGGGCCAACCCGGCCGCCGGCGACCTCGTCCGCCACGCGTTCGCCGACGTCGCCGGCAACGCCAACCTTGCCCGCTCGTGGGCGCGCTTCGCCAAGGACCGGCCGACCACCGCCAACCGCAGCCTGCTCGAGTCCTACGCGCGCCTGCGCATGCCCGTCCTCCTGCTGTGGGCCGACGAGGACCGCTTCCACCCGGTCGCGTCGGCCGAGGAGGCGCTCGACCTGCTCCCCGACGCCCAGCTGCGCATCCTCCCGGCCACCGGGTTCCTGCTCGCCTACGTCGACGCCGTCGGCGTGGCCCGCGAGCTCGCGGCGTTCGCCTGAGCGTCCTGGTCTGCTGGGCTGCTGCCCCAGCAAAGCAGGACGAACCGCCGCGCAGCGATTCAGGGCGTAGATTGAGGGTCATGAGCACGACCGAGCAGGCTGGGCGGGTGGGTCCCCTCTGGGGCGGCGAGACCACCAAGGCCGTCGACAACTTCCAGATCTCCGGCGAGCGGGTGCCGCTGCCAGTGATCCACTGGCTGGGGCGCATCAAGGGCGCGGCGGCGAAGGTCAACGCCGAGCTCGAGCTGCTCGATGCGGACATCGCCGACCGGATCGCCACCGCGGCCGACGAGGTCAGCGCCGGGCGGCACGACGAGCAGTTCCCGATCGACGTGTTCCAGACCGGATCGGGCACGTCGTCGAACACGAACGCCAACGAGGTGCTGGCCGCGCTGGCCGGCGAGGGCGTGCATCCCAACGACCACGTCAACTTCGGCCAGTCGTCCAACGACGTGTTCCCCAGCGCCGTGCACCTCGCCGCCCTCGAGCAGGCGACCAACGCGCTGCTCCCCGCGCTCGAGCGGCTCGAGAAGGCCTTCGCCGCCAAGGCCGTGGAGTTCGCCGACGTCGTCAAGTCCGGCCGCACCCACCTGATGGACGCCGTCCCGGTCACGCTCGGCCAGGAGTTCGGTGGCTACGCGGCCCAGGTCCGGCTGGGCATCAAACGCGTCGCCAACGCGCTGCCCCAGGTCGCCCAGATCCCGCTCGGAGGAACGGCCACCGGGACCGGGCTCAACACGCACCCCGAGTTCGCCGCCAGAGTCCGGGCGCTGCTCAGCGAGCAGTCGGGGCTGCCGATCTCCGCGCCCGAGGACCCGTTCGAGGCGCAGGGCAACCGCGACGCGCTGGTCGAACTCAGCGGCGCGCTCAAGGTCGTCGCCGTCTCGCTGAGCAAGATCGCCAACGACCTCGCGCTGATGGGCTCCGGCCCGCGCGCCGGTATCGGCGAGGTCTTCCTGCCCGAGCTGCAGAAGGGCTCGTCGATCATGCCCGGGAAGGTCAACCCGGTCATCCCCGAGGTCGTCATGCAGGTCGGCGCCCAGGTCATCGGCAACGACGCCGCGATCACGATCGGCGGGCTCCAGGGCAACTTCGAGCTGAACGTCCGCGTGCCGCTCATCGCCCGCAACCTCCTGCAGTCGATCGCGCTGCTGGCGACCAGCAGCGAGGCGTTCGCCGCCAAGTGCGTCGAGGGCATCGAGGTCAACGAGGAGGGCTGCCGCCACAGCGCCGAGGGCACGCTCGCCGCGGCCACCGCGCTGAACCGCTACATCGGCTACGACAAGGCGGGCGCGATCGTCAAGGAGGCCGCCCGGTCGGGCCGCATGCTCCGCGAGGTCGCCCTCGAGCAGGGCGTCGACGAGGAGACCTATGACAAGGCGATGGACCTGCGCAAGATGGCCGGCGGCGGCCTGGTGTAGCGGTCTCGCGATCGCTGCCCTGACGGCGGCCGGCTGCGGTGGCGGCGGGACCGCGAGCGACACGACAAGCCCGAGCACGCCGAACCTGCGCGCCGGAGAGCCGTGCCCCGTCTCGCCCGGCCGCAATCTCGCACGCTTCGGCGCCGCGCTGGGCTCAGGTCCGGCCTACCCCGCTGGCGGCTTCCGGCCCGACGCGGTCCTCGAGATGGCGCCGCCTGGCAACTTCAGCTCGCACCACTGGGGCGGCGAGAAGGTGCTGTGGGTGCAAGCCCCGGGAGCGCCGCGCGGGCTGGTCGTCACCGGGCGCCGGCTCGACGCGCCCGGGCAGGTGCGCTTCAACGACGGCGACCTACCGCCCGCGCGGATGGCGCTGCCCGCACCGGACCCGAAGGCGTGGGTCGACCGTCCCTCCTACACGCGGCTGGCCGCTCCGGGCTGCTACGCCTACGAGGTCGCGGGGCCGGCCACCAGCGAGGTCGTCGTCTTTCGCGCCGTGCGGCTCGCGCACTGGTACAAGCAGGGCGAGCGCGTGGCGGGGCGCTCGGCGCAGGCGATGGAGCGGGCGATCGTGGAGCCCACCGACGAACGAACGCTCGCCGTTCCGTTCGCAGCGGCCTGCCGAGCGCCGACCCCGGCCGAGCTGCGGCACGACCCGTTCGGCCACTCCCAGCGCGTGTTCTCCTGCGCGATCTCCGACGACCGCGGCAGCGGCCGCTACGACGTGCAGTTCCTGTCCAACGGCTGCTACGACGCCGCACTGCAGCGCAAGCCCGGGCAGCACTCGCGCGGCATCGAGGCCTGCCACCGACCTACAGCGCGCTGAACAACCCCCGGACGACCGCGACCGCCGGCTTGGCCCGGCCGCGGTAGTCGAACAGGCCCTTCTGGTTGAGGCCGCTGACCAGGTGGATGCCCGGCACGCTGCCGCGGATCGAGCCGCCCCCGAACGAGGGCGGGACGGCGAAGTCGCGCAGCACCCAGACGAGCATGCCGGCCAGCCGATCGTCGGAGCGATAGGCGGTGATGTGGTCGCGCAGCAGCCGGGCCTGGAAGGCGAAGCCCCCGGGCTTGCCGGTCGAGTTGTGCCCGTTGGCCTCGGCGCCGAACTCGCTGACGAGGATCACCTTGTCGGCGAACACGCGGGCGAAGCCGTCGACGGCGCGGCGCGCGATGCGCTGCAGGCGGCTGCCGTGCGCCCCGGTGTCGCTGTACCAGCCGGCGTAGTTCGTCAGCCCGACGACATCGAGATGGCGATAGAGCAGCAGTCCGCGATCGGTCGCGGGCACGTGTGTTCCCCAGACGTCGACCCCGACCATCCGGCCCGGGTCGCGCCGATGCAGCTCCTGCGCCGCCGCGTCGATGAACTGGGCCTGCCCGCCCGCGTGGCCGGCGCCCGCGATCTCATTGGCCAGGCTCCAGGCCACGATCGACGGGTGCAGCTGCAGCTGGAAGTAGCTCTCGCGCACGCGGTCGCGCGCGAGGCGGCGCAGCGCCGGTGTCTGCGAGGTCCAGTTGCCGGGCGAGTCGTTGGGCCCGATCTCCTGCCAGACGAGGATGCCCGCGGCGTCCAGGCGCTCGAGCAGCGCCGGAGTCAGCGGGTGCTGGGCGCGGGTGGCGTTCGCCCCGACCGCCTCGAGCTCGGCGACGATGCGATCCATGTCGGCGGGGCTCAGGGCATCGCCGTGGCCGTATGCGTCCTCCTGCAAGGACGCGCCGTGCAGGACCACGCGGTGGCCGTTGATGTAGATCCGCCGTCCGTGCCAGGTCAGCTGGCGCAGCCCGGTGGGGCCCGACCAGCTCGTCTCACTCGGCACCTGCAGGCTCAGCTGGTACAGCTCGGGATCGGCCGGCGACCACAGCGCGGGCGACGGGATGCGCACCTGCGCGCGCAGCACGCGCCAGCCGCCGGCTTCCACGTGAGCCGGCGCGAAGGAGACCGACGTGCGCTGGCCGTCGTGGGTCAGCGCTCCGGTCAGGCCGATCGTCCGCGCGCCGACGCGATTGTGGACGTGCACCGTCAGCCGCACGATCGCGTCGCCGCCGGGGGCCAGGGTGGTGGTCAGCGTCGGCGAGACGATGTCGCTGGCGCCGAGCGGCCGGACCGTCACCTCGCGGGCGATCCCGCCGTAGTTGAACCACGTCCGGTGCCAGCCCGACCGGTTCTGGGCCAGCAGGTTTCCGTAGTCGACGCGCACGACGAGGCGATGGCTGCCGGGGCCCGCCGCGTGGAAGGTCTTCGAGAACGGGAGGAACTCCCCGACGTGCTCGGCGCCCAGGCGGCGCCCGTCGAGCCACACGATCGCGCGGTGGTTGACCGACTGGAAGTCCAGCGCGTAGTCGCCGGCCCGCGCCACCGAGAAGCTCGTCCGGTACCAGGCGATGGTGCCGGCGTTGAGCGCCGAGCCCTCACTGGTCAGGCGGTGCGGGTTGGCGTTGGTGGAGAACGGCACGCTGACCGTGCTGCCGATGAAGTCCTGGCGCATCCAGCCGCGGCGGATGCCGATGTCGTGGTGGTCGCTGCGCAGCGTCCAGGGGCCGTCGAGGTGCACGCGCCCGGTCGGGCCCGACGCGGTCCACGGGGCGGCCGCCCGGGCGGCGGCGGGGGCGAGCATCAGCACGAGCAGCGCTCCGAGCGCCTGGCAGCGACGGGGCGCCATCGCCCGCCAGGGTACCGAGCGGGTTCGGTCGGCTTCTACGGTCGCCCGTAGAAGTCGCGCACCACCCCCACAGCCGGCTTGGGCGCGCCGCGGTAGGTGAACAGCCCCTTCTCGTTGAGCCCGGGGGGCAGGACGAGGCCGGGCAGCAGGCGGCGGATCGAGCCGCCGCGAAACGATGGGGTGACCTCGAAGTCGCGCAGGGTCCACAGGAGCATCCCGGCCAGGCGCGGGTCGGCCTCGTAGTCGGCGATGTGCGCGGCGAGCAGAGCCGACTGGTAGGCGTAGCCGCCCGGGGCGTTGCCGCCGACCCGCGGGTCGGCCTCGGCGCCGAACTCGGTCACCATCACCAGCTTGTCCGGGAACGCGCGCTCGAAGCGAACCACGGCATCGCGGATGGCGGCGGAGAGCACCGCCCCGGTCGCGCCGGTGGCGCTGTACCAGCCCGCGTAGTTGGTCAGCCCGACGACGTCGACGTCGCGGTAGAGCAGCAGGCCGTGATCCGAGCGCGGCGGATGCGAGCCCCACACGTCCACGCCGACCAGCCGCCCCGGGTCGGTACGGTGGAGCTCCCGCGCCTCGGCGTCGATGAACTGCGCCTGTCCGCCCCGGTGTCCGCCGCCGGCGACCTCGTTGGCCAGGCTCCACGCCACGATCGACGGGTGCAGCTGCAGCTGCCGCACGCTGGTACGGGTGCGGGTGCGGGACTCGCGCAGCCGCGCCGGCGTGCCCTCGCGGAACGCCCCCGGCGAGTCGACCGGGCCGACGCCCTGCCAGACCATGATCCCCGCCGCGTCGAGGCGGTCGAGCAGCGCCGGGGCGAGCGGGTGCTGGGAACGCGTGGCGTTCGCCCCGATCGCCCTGAGCTCGGCGACCAGCCTGTCCATGTCGGCGGAGCTCAGCGCGTCCCCGTGGCCGTAGGCGTCCTCGGTCAGCGACGCGCCGCGCAGCGTGACCGGCCGGCCGTTGACGAACAACCGACGCCCCGACCACGCCAGCTGGCGCAGCCCGGTCTGGCCCGACCAACGCGCCTCGCCGGGCACCGCGAGCGACAGCTGGTAGAGCTGCGGGTCGCCCGGCGACCACAGCGCCGGGTGCGGCACGAGCACCCGCGCCCGCGCCCAGCTCCACGCGCCGTGTGCGAGTCGCACGGGCGCGAACGAGACCGGCGTGCGCGCGCCGTC
>JAWVFY010000365.1:0-4156 GCA_033855575.1 Solirubrobacteraceae bacterium | reverse complement strand
GAGCTTCGAGAAGGGAACTGCGGAGATCTCGCGCTGATGGAAGTCTGGCCCGGCAACCCGTTCCCGCTCGGACCGCTCTGGGACGGGCAGGGCGTGAACTTCTCGCTCTTCTCCGAGAACGCCGAGCGCGTCGAGCTGTGCCTGTTCGACGGGGACCAGGAGGAACGCATCGAGGTGCACGAGCGCACGGCGTTCAACTGGCACTGCTACCTGCCGGACGTCGGCCCGGGGACACGGTACGGCTACCGCGTCCACGGTCCCTACGACCCGGAGCACGGTCCGCGCTTCAACCCGTCGAAGCTGCTGATCGACCCCTACGCCAAGGCGATCGAGGGCCCGATCCGGTTCGAGCGCGCGAGCGTCCTGCCCTACGTGCCCGACCCGGGCAACGACGCCGCCGACCTCGAGATCGACGACTCCGACGACGCCGACGCGATGCCCCGGTGCGTGGTGGTCGACGAGCGCTTCGACTGGGACGGCGACCGGCCGCCGCGGCGTCCGTGGAACGCGACGGTCATCTACGAAGCCCACGTCAAGGGCTTCACCAGGCTCCATCCCCACGTCCCGCCGGAGCTGCGGGGCACCTACGCCGGCCTGGCCTCCAGCGAGGCGATCGAGCACCTCGAGTCGCTCGGTGTCACCGCGGTGGAACTGCTGCCGGTCCACCACATCGCCGACGAGGAGTTCCTCCACGGGCGCGGCCTGACCAACTACTGGGGCTACAGCTCGATCGGCTACCTCGCGCCGCACGCGACCTACGCGGCGTCGGGGACCCAGGGCCAGCAGGTCAGCGAGTTCAAGGGCATGGTCAAGGCCCTCCACGCCCACGGGATCGAGGTGATCCTCGACGTGGTCTACAACCACACCGCCGAGGGCAACCACCTCGGGCCGATGCTCTCGTTCAAGGGCGTCGACAACGCCAGCTACTACCGGCTGGTGCCCGACGACCCGCACCACTACATGGACTACACGGGGACGGGCAACACGCTCAACACCGTCCACAACTCGACGCTGCGGCTGATCATGGACTCGCTGCGCTACTGGGCCACCGAGTGCCACGTCGACGGCTTCCGCTTCGACCTGGCCAGCGCGCTGGCGCGCGGGCTCTACGACGTCGACCGGCTGCACTCGTTCTTCGACACGATCCACCAGGACCCCGTGCTCTCGCAGGTCAAGCTGATCGCCGAGCCGTGGGACGTCGGGCCCGGCGGCTACCAGGTGGGCAACTTCCCGGTCCTGTGGAGCGAGTGGAACGGCATCTACCGCGACGTGGTGCGGGACTTCTGGCGCGGCCAGGAGAGCGTGGCGGACTTCGCCTCTCGCTTCACCGGCTCGTCGGACCTCTACCAGGACGACGGCCGCCAGCCCTTCGCCTCGATCAACTTCATCACCGCCCATGACGGCTTCACGCTGCACGATCTCGTCACCTACAACTCCAAGCACAACGAGGCCAACCAGGAGGACAACCGCGACGGCACCGATGACAACCGCTCGTGGAACTGCGGCGTCGAGGGCGAGACCGACGACCCTGCCGTCAACCGGCTGCGCGCCTGCCAGCAGCGCAACTTCCTGGCCACGCTGCTGCTCTCGCAGGGCGTCCCGATGCTCCTGGGCGGCGACGAGTTCGGCCGCTCGCAGGGCGGCAACAACAACGCCTGGTGCCAGGACTCAGAGATCTCCTGGTTCGCCTGGGAGGGCTGGTCGGACGCCCAGGTGCAGCAGATCGAGTTCGCCCGGCGCGTGCTGGCCGTGCGGCGCGAGCACCCGGTCTTCCGCCGCCAGCGCTTCCTGCAGGGCACCGACGTCACCGGCTCGGGCCTGCCCGACGTCTGGTGGTTCCGTCCCGACGGGCGCAAGATGACCCAGAAGGACTGGAACCGCGGCGACGCCCACTCGCTCGGCGTGTTCCTCAACGGCGAGGCGATCCTCGACGAGGACCCGCACGGCCAGCCGATCGTCGACGACTCGTTCGTGCTGCTGTTCAACGCCCACCACGAGGACATCGCCTTCACGCTGCCCGTGCGGCGCTTCGGTGCGGCCTGGACGCACGAGTTCAGCACGCACGACCCCGGCATCCCGCCGGGCGACGGGCGCTTCACCGCCCGCAGCCAGGTGACGGTCTCGGCCCGCTCGATGTCGCTGCTGCGCCGGACGTGAGCGAGGTCCGGGCGACCTACCGGCTGCAGCTCGGGCCGAACCTCGGCTTCGACCAGGCGCGCGAGCTGGTGCCCTATCTCGCCGAGCTCGGCGTCTCGCACCTGTACCTCTCGCCGTCCTTCGAGGCGCGCGCGGGCTCGACGCACGGCTACGACGTGATCGACCCGCGCCGGCTGAGCGAGGCGCTCGGCGGCGAGGCGGGGTTCCGCGCCCTGGCCGCCGCCGCGCGCGACGCGGGCCTGGGGATCGTGCTCGACGTCGTGCCCAACCACATGGCCGCCGACGAGGCCAACCCGTTCTGGGCCGACGAAGAGCACCGGGCGACGTTCTTCGACATCGACCGGGAGACCGGCTTCGCCCGGCGCTTCTTCGACATCGATCACCTGATCGGCGTGCGCGTCGAGGATCCCGAGGTCTTCGAGACCACGCACGCGCTGGCGCTGTCCCTCGTCGCCGAGGGCCTCGTCGACGGGCTGCGCATCGACCACCCCGACGGCCTGGCCGACCCGCGGCAGTACCTGGAGCGGCTGCGCGCCCGTGGTGTGACGCAGGTCTGGGTGGAGAAGATCGTCGACCCGGGCGAGCGGCTGCGGGCGTCGTGGCCGGTGAGCGGGACCACCGGCTATGAGTTCCTCAACGACGTCATCGGGGTGTTCGTCGATCCCGCCGCGCGCGACGTGCTCACGCGCTCCTACTGCGCGCTGGCCGGCGACGCGCGCGGCTTCGGCGAGATCGCGCAGGAGGCCAAGGCCGAGCAGGCGCGCGGGACGTTCGCTCGGGAGGTCGACTGGCTGCAGCGGCTGTGGCCCCAGGCGCCGGGCTCGATCGCCGACGCCCTGTGCTCGCTGCCCGTCTACCGGACCTACATCGACCGGGAAGGGGTGCCGGCCGAGGATGTCGCGGTGCTGCTCGAGGCCGGCATCGGGTGGGTCGCCGAGGGGCCGGCCGATTTCGTCACGCGGTTTCAGCAGACGACGCCGCCGGTGATGGCCAAGGGCGTCGAGGACACCGCCTTCTACCGCTACGGCCGACTGCTGGCGCTCAACGACGTCGGCGGGGACCCGTCGCGCTTCGGGGTTCCCGTCGCGCAGTTGCACGAGGCCAACGCGGAGCGGGCGCGGTCGTGGCCGCACGCGATGCTGACCCTGCAGACCCACGACACCAAGCGCTCGGCCGACGTCCGGGCGCGGCTGGCCGCGCTGACGTGGCTGGCCGACGAGTGGGTCGCGCTGGCCGAGGCGATCGTGCCGTCGGCGCCCGACCCCGGCGAGGGCTGGTTCTTCCTGCAGACGGTGGTGGCGGCGCCGGTGGGTCCGGATCGTCTTCGTGCCTATGTGGAGAAGGCGCTGCGGGAGCGCAAGTGGACCTCGACGTGGGCGGCCCCGGACGTCGAGCACGAGCGGCGAGTCGCGGACTGGGTGGCGGGGCTTCGTGATCGCGAAGACGTGGCTACGTTCGCTGCCCGGTTGGCCTCGGTCGCCGAGCCGATCGTGCTCGGGCAGAAGCTGCTGCAGCTGACGGCGCCGGGGGTTCCGGACGTCTATCAGGGCGACGAGGACGAGTTCGTGGCGCTGGTCGATCCGGACAACCGGCGGCCGGTCGACTGGGCGGCGCTGCGCACGGACTCGCCGTCTTCGAAGCTGGCGCTGACGCGGGCGGCGCTGGGGCTCAGGTTGGCGCCGGGGATGTCGTACCTGCCGTGCGACGCCGGTCCCGGCGCGATCGCCTACTGCCGCGACGAGGGAAGGGTCTTCGTGGCGGTCGCCGTGCGGCCGGGCGCCGAGCTTCCCGAGCCGCCGGCCGGCTCCTGGCGTGAGCTGTTCTCAGCTCCGGGCGTGGTTCTGCGCGCCACGTTCTGACGTTGTGGTCGAAGGAGAGCCACAACGTCAGCCGTGGGTTCGCTCACCCGACGCTGTAGAGGTTCAGCGTGCCGGTGCCGGAGTGATCGTTGGCGCTGCCCTCCGGCAGCGCGATGACGTCGTTGCCGGGCGCCGGGCTG
>JAWVFY010000364.1:0-6594 GCA_033855575.1 Solirubrobacteraceae bacterium | reverse complement strand
GCCGCCCGGCAGCGTCTCAATCACAGGCAGATGAGTGGGCGACGCGTCGATCGGCCCTCCCCACGCGTGGGCCAGCCGACGGCCACGCAACATCGGGAAGAAGCGCACGAGGTCGGCGGCGACCCGGCGGGTCAGCCGCGCGTCGAGCTCGTCGCGGGGCTGAAGGCGCCCGCCGCAGACGATCCGCCCGCCGCCCCAGCCGAAGGCGATCCGGCCGTCGGGCGTCGTCCGGAAGTAATGCACCAGGTGGCGCCCGTCGGTGACCGCCTCTCCCCCGGTCCAGCCGTAGGTGTCCAGCACGTCGGGCACCGGCTCGGTGATGACCATGTGGCTCGAGGTCACGGTCAGCCGCCGCCGCAGGGGCCCGACGGTGACCGAGTGGGCGTTGAGCGCCAGCACGACGGCGGGGGCCGCCACGCTCCCGGCGGCGGTGCTCACGTGCACGCCCCCCGGGGCCGCCCGCAGGGCGCGCACGCGGCTGTGCTCGAAGACCAGCACCCCGCGCTCGATCAGCCGCGCGCGCAGGCCCCGGGCCAGGCGTGCGGGATGCAGCGTGGCGGTCGACGGGGTCAGCACGCCACCGCGCAGGACCGGCGACGCGCAGCGCGCCTGGACCTCCGGCGCGGTCAGCGCCCGCAGCTCGCCGCCCAGTCCCAGCGCGGCGCAGGCCGCGACGGCCTCGGCCTCCGAGCCATCCTGGGCGGGGGCCGCCGCCGCGACGATCTGCCCGGCCGGCCGGAACCACGCGTCGACTCCCTCGCGTTCACACCAGGCGCCGATCGCCCGCACGGCGGCGATCGAGGCGTCGACCGTCGCCCGCGCCGCCGAGTCGCCGAAGTCCGCGCGCAGCCGTGCCGCTGCGTGCGCCAGGTGGTCGGCGAACCCGCCGTTGCGCCCGCTCGGGCCCTCCCCGCAGACCGCGGCCTCGAGCAGCACGACACGGATGCCCGGTGCGCGGTCCAGGAGATGCCACGCCGTCCACAGGCCGGTGAAGCCACCGCCGAGGACGACCACGTCCGCGCGGAGATCGCGGTCCAGCGCGGGCGCCGGCTCGACGGGGCCGGCGTCGTGCAGCCACCAGCCGTGGGGGCTGCGGTGCACCCCGCCTCAGCCGGTGGCCGGCGCGCCCACCGCGATCGGCAGGCCCTCGACGGCGTCGTGGTCGCGGCGCGCGCGGCGGCGCTGGAGCAGGACGTTGAGGCCCATGAGGATCAGCACCACGAACAGCAGCCCGCTGGCCAGCACGTTGACCTCCGGCGGCACGCCCTGGCGCGTCGCGCCGTAGATGAACAGCGGGAACGTGATCGTCTGGCCGGCGTTGAACGACGTGATCACGTAGTCGTCGACCGACAGCGCGGCGGCCAGCAGCGCGGCGGCGGCCACGCCGGGGGCGATCATCGGGAGGGTCACGCGCGCGAACGTGCTCCAGACGCCGGCACCGAGGTCCTGGGCCGCCTCCTCCACGTGCGGGTCCATCCCCTCCAGCCGCGCCTTGACCGTCACCACCACGTAGGAGATGTTGAACATGACGTGCGCGATCACGATCGTGACGAAGCCCGTCGAGACGTTCATCGTCAGGAACAGCGCCAGCAGCGCCGCACCCAGCACGACCTCGGGTGTGGCCAGCGGCAGGAAGACGAACAGGTCCGCCGCCCCCCGGCCGCGGAACCCGTAGCGGACGAGGGCCAATGCCATGAAGGTCCCCAGAGCCGTCGCGATGACCGTCGAGATCGCCGCGATGGCCAGCGAGTTCTTGAGCGCCAGTGCCAGATCCGGGTCGGCGAACGGGTGCGCCCAGTGCTTGAAGGTGAAGCCCTGCCAGGTGAAGTTGAAGCGGCCCTTGTTGTTGTTGAACGAGAAGAGGACGACGATGACGATGGGAATGAACAGGTAGGCCAGGGCCAGCCCCGACCAGCCGCCCAGCAGCCACGTGCGCAGGCGATCCCAGGTCACGCTGCCGCCGCCTCGGTCAGCGAGCGGGTGCCGAGGGCGCGCGCGTAGAGCAGGATCGCCAGGAGGATCACGCCCATCAGCAGGAACGACAGCGCTGCGGCCGTCGGGTAGTCCAGGATGTTGAGGAACTTCGCCTGGATGACGTTGCCGATCATGTACTGGTTGGGCGTTCCGAGCAGCGCGGCGTTGATGTAGTCGCCGACCGCCGGGATGAAGGTCAGCAGCGAGCCGGCGAAGACGCCGGGCAAGGCCAGCGGCAGGGTGACCTTGCGAAAGGCCGTCGTGCGACTGGCGTACAGGTCGGTCGCCGCCTCCACCAGCCGCCGGTCGACCTTCTCCAGCGACACGTACAGCGGCAGCGCCATGAAGGGCAGGAAGTTGTAGGTGATGCCCGCGATGACGGCGGTCCGGGTCGCCAGCAGCCGTCCGCCGCTGGAGAGCAGCCCCACGTCGCGCAGCCGGCCCACCACCCAGCCGTTGTCGGAGAGGATCAGCTGCCAGGACACCGTCCGCACGAGGTAGCTCGTGAAGAACGGCATCACGATCAGCAGGAGCATCACGTTCTTGAACCGCCCGGCCTTGAACGCGATGAAGTAGGCCAGCGGGAAGGCGATGACCAGGTCGAGCACCGTGGCCACGCCGGCGTAGCCGAAGGACCGCAGGATCTGCGTGTGGTAGTCCGATAGCGCGGTCGTGTAGGTCGAGAAGTGCCAGCCGAACACGTAGCCGGCCTCCGGGTCGCCCGTCTGCAGCGACACGTAGGCCTGGTTGGCCAGCGGGACCAGGAAGAAGATCAACAACCAGAGCAGCCCCGGCCCCAGGAAGAGGTAGGGCAGCAGCTGGCGGCGCCGGCGCAGCGAGAGCCGCAGCACGCGGCGCCTCTAGCCGCCCACGACCTGGGCCATCCGGTCCTCCATCGAGCGCTCGTCGGCTGGCGACAGCGACGGGTAGGGGTGCAGCCGGGCGACGATGTTGGCCGGCGGGAAGATCAGCGGGTTGCTCGCGACCTTCGGATCGGACTTGAGGAGGATGTCCTTGATGCCCTTGACCGGCGAGATGTAGTTGACGTAGTCGGCGATCTTGGCCGCCACCTGCGGGTCGTAGACGTAGTTCATCATCGTCTCGGCGGCGTAGGGGTGCGCCGCCTTCGCCGGCATCATCATGTTGTCGGTGAACTGCATGGAGCCCTCGTCGGGGTAGACGAACTCCAGGTGCGGGTTGTCGGCCTTGAGCTGCACGAGGTCGCCGGAGTAGGCCATCGCCGCCCAGAGGTTGCCCTTGGCGAGGTCGGTCGTGTAGTCGTTGCCGGTGAAGCGCCGGATCTGGCCCGCCTTCTGGGCGACCTCGATCCGGTCGATCGCGTTCATGATCTGCGTCAGCGACGCCTTGGTCGAGTCGACGCCCTGCATCAGCATCACCATGCCCGCCGAGTCATAGGGCTCTGACAGGAACGAGACGCGGCCCTTGAACTTCGGGTCGAACAGGTCCTTGATCGAGTGCAGCTTCCGGCCCGTCAGTCGCCGGTCATAGCCGATCCCGATCGCGCCCGATTGCCAGGGCAGCGAGTAGTTGCGCTTGGGATCCCACGCGATGTTCTTGAGGTTGTCGACCAGGTTGACCATGTTCGGGACGTTGGCCTGGTCGATGGCGGTGACGAAGCCGTCGCGCACCCAGCGCGAGGCCATGTAGTCGGTCAGTACGACGATGTCGCGCCCGATCGGCTGGCTGCGCGAGAGCTGCTGGCGCACCTTGCCGAAGAACTCGAAGTTGTCGTTGATGTCCTCGATGTACTGGACGTGCCCCCCGTACTTCTTGTCGAACGCCTTCAGCACGCTCTTGTCGATGTACAGCGGCCAGTTCGAGAACGTCCATTGCCCGATCGGCACCTTCGGGTGGCGCACCGACGCTGAGGCCTTCTTCCCCGAGGACTCGCCCTTGACGCCGCCGCACGCCGCCAGCAGGCCGGCGGAGGACACGCTCAGCCCGGCACCGGCGAGGACGCGGACGAACTGGCGGCGCGAGTGCTCGTGGCCGTCGAGCATGCGCTCGACGACGCGGTCGATGTCGTCGTATGGCTTCATGGAGACTCCTGTCGTCTGACGGCGAATGTGTGGCTCGGATCCCAGGTCAGGAGGACCTCCTGGCCCGGCCCGAAGGCGGTGGCGTCGCCCGAGTGGCGATTGGGAGCGATGACGGTGAGCTCGTGACCGGCGGCGGTGGCGATCACGTAGGAGATCGAGACGCCCAGGTAGCTGGCGATCGAGACGTGGCCGCGCAGCGCGTTGGCGCCGGCGGCGGCCTCGCCGGCCAGCCCGATCGAGATCTTCTCGGGACGCACCCCGACGCGGATCGGGCCGTCCAGGGAGGCCAGGCGAGCCGCCGGCACGCGGATCGTCGCGCCCTCTTCGGTGGCGAACTCCGTCAGCTCGCCGTCGCGTGCCCCCGGTGTGCCGTCGAGGAGGTTCGAGAGCCCGAGGAAGTTCGCCACGAACTCGGTCCGGGGCGCCTCGTAGAGCTCCTCCCCCGGCCCGAGCTGCTCGATGCGGCCCTCGCTCATGACCGCGATCGTGTCGGCCATCGTCAGGGCCTCCTCCTGATCGTGCGTCACGTGGATGAACGTGATCCCGACGTCCTGCTGGATGCGCTTGAGCTCGAGCTGAAGCTGGCGGCGCAGGCGGAGATCCAGAGCGCCGAGCGGCTCGTCGAGGAGCAGGGCGCGTGGCTGGTTGACGAGCGCGCGGGCCAGCGCCACACGCTGCTGCTGGCCGCCCGAGAGTTGGGCGGGCCGGCGCTTGCCCAGCCCCTCGAGCTGGACGAGCTCGAGCATCTCGCCCACGCGGCGGCGGATCTCATCCTTCGGCCGGTGCCGGCGCTCCAGCCCGAACGACACGTTGCGCTCGACGCTCAGGTGCGGGAACAGCGCGTAGCTCTGGAAGACCGTGTTGACGTCGCGCCGAAAGGGCGGGTGGTCGGTCACCTCGGTCCCGCCGAGGTAGACCTGGCCGGAGGTGGGGACCTCGAAGCCGCCGATCATCCGCAGCGTTGTCGTCTTGCCGCATCCGGAGGGGCCGAGCATCGCGAAGAACCCGCCCTGCTCGATCTCCAGCGTGAGATCGTCGACCGCGAGCGTGTCTCCGAAGCGCTTGGTCAGGCGCTCCAGCCGGATGTCCGAGGTTCGCGGGGGGGTGGCGGGGGTGGCGGTGTCCTGCATCCGGATGCGCCGGGCCCCAGGGGTGCTAGAGGACCGACTGCGACACCTTATGCGTTGGGCAGCGTCACCGCACGGCCGTCGGAGAACCCGTCGCCGACGGCGATCGCGTCGATGACCTCCGCGGGGACCGCGACATCGGTGGTCACGACCATCACCGCCTCCCCGCTGCCGCCGTCGGCGCCGTAGCCGACGGCCGCCGAGAGGATGTTGACGCCGTGCTCGCCCAGGGTCGTGCCGACGCGGCCGACCATGCCGGGGACGTCGCGGTAGCGAAACAGCGCAAGGTGGCTCTCGAGCTGGAGGTTGAACCGCTGCCCCCAGGCCTCGAGGAGATGCGGGCGGTTCAGGCTGCCCAGCGTCGTGCCCACGACGCGCTCGCTGCGCGACCCGCAACGGACGGTCACGCGGACGAGGTCGGTGAAGTCGCGTGCCGGGCCGCGGTTGGTCTCGGCCACCTCGATGCCCCGCTCGCGCGCGGTGGGCAGCGCGTTGACCTGGTTGACCTCCTCCTCGGTGTGCCCCTCGAGCACACCGAGCAGGACGGCGATGCCCAGTGGGCGGGTGTCGCGGTCGGCGATCCGCCCCAGGAACTCGATCTCGACACCGTCGACGCCGCCGGCCAGGACCGCGGCCAGGCGGCCGAGCTGGCGGCAGAGCGGCACGAACGGGCCGAGCACCTCGAGGTCCTCGGCGGCGACGGCGGGCACGTTGACCGCGGTCGTCACCGCCCCGCCGCTCAGCGCGGCGACGACCTGCTCGGCGGCCTGGAAGCCGGCACGGTCGGTGGCCTCGGCGGTCGAGGCACCGAGGTGCGGCGTGGCGATCACGTTCGGGTAGGCGAACAGCGGGTGGTCGGTGACCGGCTCGGAGCGGAAGACGTCGAGCGCGGCGCCCCCGACCTTGCCGGAGTCCAGCGCTGCCTGCAGGTCCTCGTCGACGATCAGCGGGCCGCGGGCGACGTTGAGCACGCGGACGCCGTCCTTGCACTTGGCCAGCGCCTCCGCGTCGAGCCAGCCCTCGGTCTCGGGCGTCTTGGGCAGATGCAGCGTCAGGAAGTCGGCGACCGCGTAGACCTCGTCGGAGGACGGTGCCTTCTCCACGCCGAGATCGAGGTAGCGCTGCTCGCCCACGAACGGGTCATAGGCGATGACGTTCATGCCGAAGCCGCGCGCCCGCTCGGCCACCAGCTGGCCGATGCGGCCGAAGCCCAGGATCCCGAGCGTCTTGTCCATCAGCTCGATGCCCGAGAACTTCGCCCGGTCCCAGCGGCCCTCCTTCAGCGACGCGGCGGCCTGGGGCACGTTGCGGGCCAGCGCCAGCAGCAGTGCCATCGTGTGCTCGGCCGCCGTCACGACGTTGGACTCCGGAGCGTTGGCCACCACGATCCCCCGCTTGGTGGCGACCGGAACGTCGACGTTGTCGACGCCGAC
>JAWVFY010000363.1:0-4388 GCA_033855575.1 Solirubrobacteraceae bacterium | reverse complement strand
CGCTGGGTGCACGGGCCTGCGCGGGGCCGGCGCTCAGGGCGAGGGCGCCGACGGCCAGCAGGGTGGCGGACGCACGCACCCCGCGCACGCTACCTCCAGCCGGCAGGTCAGAGCGTGTGCGCGTGGTCGGGCGGCCAGTAGACGAAGAACGCGCGGCCGATGACCGAGCGGATCGACACGGGACCCCAGAAACGGCTGTCGTCGGAGTTGCCGCGGTTGTCGCCCATGACTTAGACGTCGCCGCGCGGGATGGTGATCGTGTTGGCGAAGGTGCAGCCCGGGGCGCTCCCGCACGGCGCGGCGAACGGCTCGTGAGCGAGGACGCCGTTGCGGATGACGTGCCCGTCGCGGATCGAGATCCGGTCGCCGGCGACCCCGACGACCCGTTTGATGAAGGTCGTGGTCGAGAGCGCAGGCGTCGCCTGGTCGCAGGGCGTGGCGGTCGCGCCGCCCTCGCTGGGCGTCCCGCACTGGGAGGCCTCGGCGCCGGCCGGCGGTGTGAAGACCACGACCTGGCCGACCTGGGGGCTGGCGCCCAGCCGGTGGCTGAAGCGGTTGACCAGCACGCGGTCGCCGACCTTCAGCGTCGGCTCCATCGACCCGCTCGGGATCTTGTAGGGCTTGACCGCGTAGGCCTGAATGGAGGCGGCCAGCCCGATGATCACCGCCAGCGTGAAGACGACGTTGAACGACGAGCTCTTGCGGAGGGCAGCCGCCCGCATGCGCATCGATTCAGTGTGTCACGGGCGCCCGTTCGCTCCCGGCAGGCAGGCGGCGGCACGGCCGGCCAGCAGCTCGCGCTCGCGCGCGTTCTGTGTCAGTGATGCCGCGCGCTCGAACTCGGTGCGCGCCTCGTCGAGGCGGCCCAGGCGAGACAGGAGGTCACCGCGCACGCTGGGCAGCAGGTGATAACCGCGCAGCGCCGGCTCCTCGGCGAGCCGGTCGACGAGCTCCAGCCCGGCCGCGGGCCCGAACGCCATGCTCACGGCGACGGCGCGGTTGAGCTCGACCACCGGCGAGGGTGCCAGCTGGGCCAGCGCGTCGTAGAGCGCCGCGATGCGCGGCCAGTCGGTGTCCTCGACCGTGCGGGCGCGGGCGTGGCACGCCGCGATCGCCGCCTGCAGCGCATAGGTGCCCAGCGAACCGCCCAGCGCCTCGGCTCGCTCGAGCGCGGCCAGCCCACGGCGGATCAGCAGCTGGTCCCACCGCGCCCGATCCTGGTCGCCGAGCAGCACGGCAGCGCCGCCCGGCCCCACCCGCGCCCGCAGGCGGGAGGCCTGGATCTCCATCAGCGCCACGAGGCCGTGGACCTCCGGTTCCCGCGGCATCAGTGAGGCCAGGATCCGGCCGAGCCGCAGCGCGTCCTCGCACAGCGCGGGGCGGATCCAGTCCTCGCCGCCGGTCGCCGCGTAGCCCTCGTTGAAGACCAGGTAGACGACCCCGAGGACCGAGGACAGCCGCTCGGGCAGCTCGTCGCGGCCGGGGAGCTCGATCGGCACGTGGGTGGCCGCCAGCGTGCGCTTGGCCCGGACGATCCGCTGGGCGACGGTGGCCTCCGAGACCAGGAAGGCCCGGGCGATCTCGGTGGTGGTCAGCCCACCGAACAACCGCAGGGTCAGCGCCACCCGCGCCTCGGTGGCCAGCACGGGATGGCAGGTGGTGAACACCAGGCTCAGCAGGTCGTCGCCGACGTGGTCGTCGAGCGCGGCGTCGAGGTCGGGCGGCGTCATCTGCTCGACCTCGAGCTCACGCGCGAGCAGCTCGTGCTTGCGCTCCAGCGTGCTGGCGCGGCGCAGCGCGTCGATCGCCCGGTGCTTGGCGGTGGCCATGAGCCAGGCGCCCGGGTTCTCCGGGACGCCCGACTCGGGCCACTGCTCGAGCGCCGCGACCAGCGCGTCCTGGGCGAGGTCCTCGGCCAGGCCGACGTCGCGCACCATCCGGGCCAGACCGGCGATGACCTTGGCTGACTCGATCCGCCAGATGGCATCGATCGCACGGTGGGCATCGGAGGCCATCCGGTCCGGATCCTAGGAGCGGTCCTCGATCTCCGCGCGCATCCGCTCCTCCTTCTCGCGCTGCTCGGGCGTGAACTCCGCGCCGAAGTCCTCGGCCTCGAGCACCTGGCGGATCTCGATCTCGGGGTCGCCGTCGAGCGCCGCCGGCCAGCGCTTGACCCACTCGATCGCCTCGTCGAGCGACTTGACGTCGATGAGGGTGAACCCGGCGATCAGCTCCTTGGTCTCGGCAAACGGCCCGTCGACGACGCTGGGGGTGCCGCCCGAGAAGGCGACCCGCACGCCCTTGGCCGACGGATGCAGCCCGTCGCCCGCCAGCAGGACGCCGGCCTTGACCATCTCCTCCATGTAGTTGCCCATGGCCTCGAGCAGCTCCGTGCGGGGCATCACGCCTGCCTCGGTGTTCGCGTCGGCCTTGCGGATGATCATGAAACGCATGTGATGACTCCTCGTGTGGGGGGCCGGTCGGGACCCGGCTTGTATCAGGACGTCGAACGAGGAGCCCAGAAATCGACAGGCCGGCCTTCAGCGGGCGAAGATCGCGAGGTCGTTGACGACGATGTAGACCTGGAGGAGCAGCGTCGCGGCCAGCAGGCGGCGATTGCGGGTGACCGCGGCGAAGGGCAGGGGCCAGGCCGTGTACCACGGCACGATCCAGGTGGTCGTCGCCAGCAGGGCGAGGAACCCCCAGCCCAGCCCGGCGATCCAGCTCCCCCCGCGCCGGACCCAGACCAGCACGGCCAGGAGCGCGCCGGCCAGGAGCAGGTTCCAGGCCCGCTGCACCCCGGTGGTCAGATGCAGCCCGAACAGCCCGGTGACCTCGTGGGGGATGCTCTCGCTGCCGACCAGGCTGCGCTCCCGCCCCAGCACGCCGATCACGCCGGCGGCGTGGTCGGGGAAGGCGACGTAGGCGATCGCCGCACAGACCAGGGCGGCGACCGCCGCTCCGGCGGCGATGCGCCAGCGGCCGCGGCCGCGACCGCCCACCAGGGCGAACGGCAGCGCAAGCCCGCCCGTGGCCTTGATGGCCAGCGCAACGACGATCGCGGCGCCGCCGAGCGCCTCGCGGCGCTCGACGAGCAGCGCCACACCGCCCAGCAGCGCGAGCAGCATGAGCAGGTCGTTGTGCGCGCCCCCGACGGTCCAGATCAGCATCACCGGGTTCAGCCCGAAGGCGACCGCAGCCGTCGCGCCCGAGTGCCCGAGGCGCCGCGCGATCCGCGCAACCAGCGCAACGCAGCCCAGCCCGGCGATCCCCGCCACGCCCTTGAGCACCCACAGCGCCACGGCCGGGCCGGCTGGGCCGAGCGGATAGGTCCCGAGCGTGAACAGCGGGCCGTACGCCGAGCGCGTGTGGCGCCAGTGCAAGAAGTGATAGAGCACGTCGCGCGGCGCGGCGGCCGGCACGAACTCGTAGGGATCGAGGTGATGGACGACCCCGAGGCGCGCGTAGCCGATGTAGTTGAAGACGTCGGTCGAGAGCAGCGGCGGCGCGATGCTCAGGACCGCGTAGATCGCCGCGATGCCCACCCCCAGCGCAACGGGCGCAAGGTGGTGTGCGGAGCTGATCGCCGCGAGGTAGGCCACCGCCAGCGCGGCCAGCTGCAGGCCGAAGCCGAGCGTGCTGACGTGAAGGCCGAGACCCTGGAGCGGGCCTTCGATCCAGCCTCGCACGCCCCGGCGCTCGACCGGCACGAGGTAGCCCTTGGTGCCCGCGGCCGAGAGCGCGATGGCGACGCTGGCCACCGCGACCGCGGCCAGCGGAACCGCCGCGGTCCAGGCGGGCAGCCTGCGCAGGCCGGTGCGGGGGTCGAGCGCGAGCGGCGCGGCCGTCATCCCGCTTGGACCCCCGTGTCCAGGACCAGCGGAGCCCAGTACGTCCTGACGATGCTTGCGACGCCCGCGCGGTGCTCGATGTTCGCGCAGAGGAGGCGGCGCGGCGCGCCCGCGGGGCGCGCGGGCCGGAAGGCCGCGCACGCGCGATCGAGCCGGTTCGGCGGATCGTCGTGCAGGACCGTCAGGTTCGTGGGGCCGAACCGGCCAGGGCGCCCGTGGAAGCGACCGGCGTACACCACACGGTCCTGGGCGGCGAAACCATGCTCAGCGTTCGAGACCGAGATCTGGCGCGCGGAGGCCGCGGCCAGCACGATCCCGGCAGCAACGAGGGCGACATCGCCCAACCGCATCCGTGCCATGCGTGGGTTGGTAGCGCCCGCTTGCTGAGCGTGTCATGAACGATCGCTGAGCCGGTCAGGCGCGCCACGCGCGGCTCATCCGCCGATCAGCCCCTGCCGCGCCGCGCGGGCGACGACCCCCGCCCGGCTGCGCGCGTCCAGGGCGCGCATGAGCTTGCTGACGCGATCCTTGACCGTG
>JAWVFY010000362.1:0-4309 GCA_033855575.1 Solirubrobacteraceae bacterium | reverse complement strand
TCGCGGTTGAGCGCGTCGGGCGTTCGCGTGCCGGCGGCGGTGCCCGCCCCGTGGTTGTTGGGGAACAGCAGCTCGTTGAACCGCGGGACCGCGCAGGTGGTCGTCTGCGACGGGTCAGGGCACGCGTCGAGCTGGGCGCCGAACCGCTCGCGGAAGTAGTGCATCCGCGAGACGCCCTTGGTGGGATCGGGCTGCACGGCCGGGTCGTGGTCGTAGGTCAGGCGCCCGGTGATCGGGTCGGAGTTGATCGCGCCGCTGGAGGGGTACTGCGTGATGAACTCGGAGTTGGCCAGCGTGTTGGCCTGCATCGCCAGCTCGTCGGGCCGCGCCTGGGTGTCGGGCAGCGTCGAGGCGCCCACCGCCTCGCCGTAGTTGAAGAACGAGACCCCCTGGCGCCCCAGCGAGTCGAACAGGAAGCGCCGCGGCGGCGCGGAGATCGGCAGCGTCACGTCGAACGGCCGGTTGGGGGCCTGGGTGTTGCGCAGCGCGTAGTCGGTCGCGTAGCCGCCCGATGTCCACAGGTGCCCGTCATCGGACGTCTCGGAGTCGGCGTAGAGCTGGTCGAGGATCACGAACTGGTCGGCCAGCCGGTGGAAGTTCGGGGTGATCGGCGTCCCGTCCATCGACTGCCCGGGGCTGCGCCCGTTGGCGGCCGACTGGTCGGCGTAGTCGTCGCCCGCCGGCAGGTTCGGGCAGGGCGTGCCGTCGCGCTGGACCGGGCGCATGCGCGAGTAGCCGAACACCGTCAGGCACGGATCGCCGTCGCCCTTGCCCAGGTCCCCCAGGTACTGGTCGAAGGTGTGGTTCTCCATCACCACGTAGAAGACGTACTTGATCTTCGGCGAGGGCCCGAGCCCATTCGGCCCGCTCAGCGGCGAGTCGGCGGGCGCCCCCGCGCGGTCGACCGGAACGGGGACGCTGTCGCCGCCCTGTCCGTCGGCGAGGATCTGCTGGGTCCGCTCGGCGGGGTCGCCGGACAGCGGCAGCGTCTGCAGCGCGCCGTAGATGCGGTTGGCGACGCCCTCACCGGTGCCCTTGGTCGGCCCCGGTCCCAGCCCCTTCATCGAGACGATGTAGAGCTGGTGGCCGGTCTCGTCGAGGACGACGCGATCCGGGTAGATCCCGGCCGGGATCCGGGCGAGCTCCTTGCCGGCCTGGAGGTCGAGAACCCGGACGACGCCCTCGCCGGAGTTGGCGACGAACAGGTCGCGGCCGTCGTGGGTCAGCGCGAGGCCCACCGGCCCGGTGCCCAGACCCTCCGGCCGGCCGACATCGAAGCTGCGCAGCGGCACCGAGGGGTTGGTCGGATCGAGCTCCAGGACGCGATCGGCGTTGGTCAGCGTCACGTAGAGCCGGCTGCCGTCCGCGCTGGCGACGATGGCCGACGGGTGCGTCTTGGCGGCGTCGACACCGCCAAGCTCGGCGGTGTCGACGAGCGGCACCTCGTGAGCGGTGGAGGGCTGCGCCAGCGGGATCACGCCGAGCGTCCCGTCGCCCTCGTCGGTCACGAACGCGGTCGTCCCGGCGATCGCCACCCCCAGCGGGTAGGCGCGGTCGCCCGGGCGCGAGGTGCGGCGGATCGCCACCTGCTGAACGGAACCTGAGCGCGTGTCGATGACCGCGACGTCGTCGGAGAGGTTCAGCGCGGCGACGAGCGTGTGGCCGTCGGCGCTCAGCGCGAGGCCCTCGGGGTAGTTCTGGATGCGGTTGGGCGCCCGGGGCGGGAGCTCGTCGGCCGGCATGCCGACCGCCGCGGCCGGGATGGCGATCGCCGGCAGCGCGGTGGCCTGCCCCGTCGCGGGATCGACCTGGTAGGGCTGGATCCGGTCGCGCGTGTCCGAGACGTAGGCGCGGGTCCCGTCGGCAGAGATCACGATGCCCCCGCTGCGGTTGGGATCGTCCAGCGTTTGCACGGTACTTCCGTCCGCGGTGGCGGTGATCCGCACGCCGCGACCGGTCTGCCCGGCGCCCACGGTCCACAGGAAGCGCCCGTCGGGCGTCAGCGCCGCGCCCACGGGGAAGTGCCCGAGCATCGTCACCCGGCCCTGGGGCGCGAGCTGCCGGCCGAAGTTGGTGATCGGCGACGGGCCGCCCAGCTGCGCCACGGCGGGCACGGCGACGGCTGCGGCGATCAGGCCGGCGACGAGGATCTGGCGCTTCATGACCCACCTAACGCCTCAGGTCGCCGGGACTTGCGCGCGATGACGACTTCGCAACATCTGCGGATCTGGTCCGCAGATGCTGTTACCTTGGCCGCGGTCCAGCAGCGTCCTCTTATGTCCCCAGACATCCATAGCTTCGCCATCGGCTTCGATCCGCGCGACCGCGCGCGGTTGCACTCCCTCTGGGACGAGGTCATCGATTCGAACCAGTGGTCCCACGGCGCCTTCAACCAGCGCTTCGAAGCGGCGTGGGAGGCCTGGAACGGCGCCCCGGCCGTCGCCACCGGGTCGTGGAGCGGCGCCGCCGTCGCCGCGCTGGAGTTCGCCGGCGTGCGCGGCGAGGCCGTCCTGTGCCCGTCGAACACCTTCATGGCGACGCCTCTGGCGATCATCGCCGCCGGCGGCCGGCCCGTCTTCGTCGACTGCAACCGCGAGGACCTGTGCATGTCCTTCGAGGACTTCGAGCGCAAGGTGGCCCAGCACCGACCGCGCGCCGCGGTGCTCGTGCACATCGGCGGGCACATCGCGTTCGACACGCCGCGGATCGCCGAGCTGTGCCGCAACGAGGGGATCTTCCTCTTCGAGGACTGCGCGCACGCGCACGGCGCGTCGTGGAACGACCAGAAGCCCGGGACGTTCGGCGACGCCGGCGCGTACTCGTTCTACGCAACGAAGACCGTCTCGACGGGCGAGGGCGGGGTGCTCGTGTCGGGCAACCCCGACGTCATCGAGTTCGCCCGCCGCTATCGCGACTACGGCAAGCCCGACTACGACGTCGACGGCCTGAACTTCCGCATGAGCGAGTTCACGGCGGCGCTGGCCCTCGTCCAGACCGAGCGCCTGGAGGACGTCGTGCGCTGGAAGAACCAGGTGGCCCGCGAGGTCCTCGATCCCCGTCATCCAGGTCGGCTTCAGCTTCCCGACGGCATGGTCTCGGGTCTGTACAAGTACGTCGTGTTCGACCCGATCGAGAAGTCCAGCGGCAAGGTCTACGACCAGCCGTGTCACCGCATCATGGGCACCGGCGACGACCTGCCGAACGCCGACTGGGTGGCCGAGCACCACTGGTGCGTTCCGTTCTACTACCGGCCCGAGGCGGCCGTCGCACAGGAGGCAATGGCATGACGCGCGTCCTCGTCACCGGAGGGGCCGGGTTCATCGGCTCGCATGTCGTCGACCGGCTGCGGGCCGCGGGTCATGAGCCGGTGATCTACGACGTGCGGCCGTCGCCGTTCCACCTCAACGGCAACAGGCCCGACACGATCCTCGGGTCGATCCTCGACATCGACGCCCTGACCCGCGCGATGCGCGGCTGCGACGCGGTCATCCACCTGGCCGCCGCGGCCGACGTCGGCGAGGTCGAGAAGGCGCCGGTCGAGTCCGAGGAGCTCAACGCCCGCGGGACCGTCAGCGTCCTGCAGGCGGCACGCGACGCCAGGATCAAGCGCGTCGTCTACGCGTCGACGATCTGGGTCTACTCCGACGTCGACGCCGACCACGTCAACGAGGACACGCCGCTGCCGCCGCCCGCCCACCTCTACACGGCCACCAAGCTCGCGGGCGAGCTGTACTGCAAGTCCTACGCCGAGCTCTACGACCTCGAGTACACGATCATGCGCTTCGGCATCCCCTACGGGCCGCGTGCGCGGCCCGCCGCGGTGATCCCGGCGTTCGTCAACAAGGCCCTGGCCGGCGACCCGCTGACCATCGCCGGCACGGGCGAGCAGACCCGCCGGTTCGTCTACGTCGAGGACCTCGCCGAGGGCTGCGTCCGCGGCCTGGCGCCGCAAGCCGCACGCCGGACCTACAACCTGGTGGGCGAGGAGGACGTGTCGATCCGCCAGATCGCCGACACCGTCCAGGGCATCTTCGAGGGCGTCCAGATCGTCCACACCGAGGGCCGCGCCGGCGACTTCAAGGGGGCCGAGGTCTGCGGACGCCGCGCGGCCGCCGAGCTCGACTGGACGCCGCAGACCTCCTTCGCCGAGGGCGTCAAGCGCTATGTCGACTGGCATATGGAGGCCGCAGCCACCACGCCGGTGCCCGCGGCCACTGCACGGCGCCGCCCGGTGATCCACCGCCCGAGCCGTGCGACAATCGTCCGCGACGCGACGCTGGCCACGGTCGGCAGCGCGGCCGGGGTGACG
>JAWVFY010000361.1:0-3628 GCA_033855575.1 Solirubrobacteraceae bacterium | reverse complement strand
CCAGCGCCTCGGGGGTGACGAACCGCGACGGGAAGATCAGGTCGGCGCCCATCATCCCGCAGTCGTAGGGGAAGCCCCAGGCGTAGGCGTGTAACATCGGCACCACCGGCATCACCCGGTCGCCGTGGCGGATCCCCTCGGCGTCGGCCAGGCACTTGGTCAGCGCGTGCAGGACGTTGGAGCGATGCGAGTAGAGCACGCCCTTGGGGTTGCCGGTCGTGCCGCTCGTGTAGCAGAGCCCGGCGGCGGCGCGGTCGTCGAGCACGGGCCACGCGAACGGCTCGTCGGGCGCGGCGGCCAGCAGCGCCTCGTAGCCGTCGCCCATGTCGAAGCGCCGCTCGACCGTCTCGAAGCTGGGCGCCACCGGGTCGAGGACGTCGTCGAGCGAGGCGTCGGCGAACAGGAAGCGATCCTGCGCGTGGTTGGCGACGTAGGTCAGCTGCTCGGGAAACAGGCGGATGTTCAGCGTGTGCAGCACCGCGCCGAGGCACGGGACGGCGAGGTAGAGCTCGAGATGGCGCTGGGTGTTCCAGCTGAAGGTGGCGATGCGGTCGCCCGGCTGCACGCCGAGCCCGGTCAGCGCGTGGGCCAGCCGGTCGACCCGGCGGGCCAGGTCGCCGAACGAGATCCGGTCGACGCCGTCCTCGGTCTTGGTCACCACCTGGCGGTCGGCGTTCATGGTCCGCATCCGCCACAGGACGTGCTGGAGCGTGAGCGGGTGGTCGTGCTGCATGAGCCCCTCGAGCATGGCCGCGACGCTACTCCTCGGCGCCACGCCGATGCGCCAACTCGCGTGGCAGGCCCGCGCCGCGGGTAGCCCAGGGGCATGCGCACCGCGATCCCCCTGCTCGCGCTCGCCGGCTTGGCCACGCTTCCCGCCGCCGCCGACGCGCGGCTGATCACCTACGGCAGCAGCCTCAAGGCCACCCCGACCATCGTCGAGGCCCACCAGGCCGACACCGCGTTCTGGCCGGTCTCGGCGACCGGCGGCCGGGCGATCCGCGCCCCCGCGACCGGTCAGATCCTCGCCATCCGGCTGAAGGGCACGGCGCTCGAGAGATCGCCGGGCCGCGCGCCGCTCAACCAGGTGCACTTCCAGCATCTGGTTCCCCAGGGGCACGGCCGCATGCTCGTCGTGCAGACCAGCGGCGCCTTCGCGGTGCCGATCGGCGGGCCGCGCGGCACGATCAGCACCTTCCGGCCGGAGAACCTCTGCGTCCGCAAGGGCGACGTCGTCGACTTCAACGACGAGGGCGGCTGGGATCCGCCCTTCTACCAGGACGGCGCGCCGTTCCGGGTGTTCGCGAAGGTCGGCGGCGCCCGCGTGGCGCGCTACATCGCGAACAACGCGACCAACAACGGCGCGACGCTCGAGCCCACGGCGCGGAGCGGCGAGGAGCTGCTGATGGCGCTCGTGCTCGGCACCGGCCGCCAGCAGGGCACGGCGTGCCAGAACTTCAACAGGGGCACGGGCTGACGCTGACGGTGTAGGGCCCGCCCCGCGGCGAGGCCACGATCTGCCGCGCGCCGCCCCCGAGTTGCCGGACGCGGATCCGCGCGCCGGTGGCCGAGACCGTGCCGCGCGCCGCCGCCGGCACGAAGATCCGAGTGGCGCCCCCGTCCAGCGGCGGCGGTGCCTCGGCGGTCATGTGGAAGGCCCCGCTGGCCGCGTCGTAGGTGAGCGACGCCAGCCGGCCCGCGGTGAACTGCGGGTAGGCGCGCGAGCTGTACTTCAGGCGGCTGGGCCGCGGGACGTCGCCGCGCGGCGTCGGGAACACGCCCCAGTCGCCGTGCTCGCGCCAGACCCACAACGCGCCGCCCAGCGTGTGGGCGTCCTGCTGGGCGTAGTGGCCGGCGAGGATGGTGTCGTCGTCCGCAGGGCCGTTGCCGAACTCGCCGATCCACAGCGGCAGCCCGAGGACGGTGGCGTCGCGGATCGCCGAGCGATAGCCGCCGTCGGAGGGGAAGAAGCGCTGGCCCGCCTCCGCGTCGGCGGTGAACACCCCGGTGTAGACGTGCGGGGCGAAGACGACGTTGCCGTAGGAGCTGTAGGCGGCCCACGGTGTGAGGATCGGGCCCTGGTCGGTGACGTTGCGCTCCGCGTTGGGCTCGACGAAGAACAGCTGGTGGAAGCCGGGCACCGCCGCGGTGACCGCCGCCACCACGCGGGCGTAGAGCGGGAACAGCTCCGTCGCATCCATCGCGCCGGGCACGGCGGCAAAGCCGGGATGCGGCTCGTTGAGCAGCTCGTAGCCCGCGACCGTCGGGTCGCCGGCGAAGCGCCGAGCCAGGGCAGTCACCGCCCCGGCGAAGTGGTCCTGCAACCCGACGCCGTCGCTGGCCGGCAGGTTCGCGTAGAAGCGCTGGAAGGCCTCGGCCACGCCGGGCGCCAGCTCGGGCACGCCGCCGGGCGCGCACATCGGCGCCAGGTGCGCGCTCGCCCAGGCCGGCGCGCCGTCCTCGGACGTGGTGGGGCTCATGGGCGGCGGGCAGGGCGTCCCGTCGGGCGCCAGGTACTTGCTCCAGCCGTCCTGGTGCATGTCGAGCAGCACGTAGATGCCCGCCTGGCGAGCCCAGCCCACCACCTGCGCGATGCGGTCGAGGTAGGTCGCGCTGATCACACCCGGCTGCGGCTCGAGCTCGCTCCACGACAGCGCCAGCCGGATGACGTCATAGCCCATGGCCCGCAGCTGCGGGAAGTCCGACTGACACAGGGCGACGCCGTGGACGGTCGGATCGTCCGCCGGGCAGGCTCCGTTGGCGTAGGCCGCCGGCTCGATCGGATACGGCGGCCGCAGGTCGGCGCGGTGGAAGTCCTCGAGGCCGTTGACGTTGACGCCGCGGAGTAGGACGACCCGCCCCTGCGCGTCGACGATCTGGCGCAGGCCGTCCGGACCGCCGGCGGCGCCGACGTGCAGAGACGGCAGGCCGGCGGCCGCCGCGCTCCCGCACGCGATGACGAAGGCCAGCGAGACGCCGATTGGCAGTCGACACCGCATGTGCTTCATAACGGCGCTCGCGGCCACAACTTGCGCCCGAGTCGCCGGGTTAGAACTCTGACAATCGGGAACGCCGAAGGTGATGGTCCATCAGGTCGCCGCCACCTACGAAGCCACGCCGGAGAACGTCGGGCTGCTGCGCGACCAGATGGCGGCGATGGCGCGCGAATGCGGGCTGGACGAGACCGGGATCGCCGACGTGCGGCTGGCGGTCTCGGAGGCGGCGACCAACGCGCTGATCCACGGCTGCCGCAGGCGGCCCGGGATCATCCGCGCGCACGCCGAGATCACCGACGGCGAACTGCGCATCGCCATCTGCGACGACGGCCCCGGCATGGCGCCCCGGACCGACAGCCCCGGGCTGGGTCTCGGGCTGCCGGTCATCGCCAGCGTGTCGCGGCGCCTGGAGATCCTCCAGGACGATCCCGGGACCGAGCTGCGGATGGCGTTCGACTGCCCCGCATCGGCGGCCCCGGGATCCCTGTCTGACGTCTAGACCGACTGCTTGCGCCTGGCCTTCGTCTCGGCGGCGGCGCGGCGCAGGCGCAGGGCCTCGTCGCGCGCGAGCGCCGCGTCGGCCTGGTCCTCGAGCGCATCGGACTTGCGCTCGAGCGCATCGAGGCGCTGGC
>JAWVFY010000360.1:0-5221 GCA_033855575.1 Solirubrobacteraceae bacterium | reverse complement strand
CGAGGCGGATCTCCTCCTCGAGGCGCTCGCGCTCGGCCCGAGCGGCGTCGAGCACCTCGCGCACGTCCTCGCCCACGTCGAGCAGCTCCTTGAAGCCCTCCTCGTCCGAGCGCGCATGACGCCACTGGGCCGCCAGCCGGGCGGCCGTCTCCATCTGGTGGTACTCGCGGCCGACCTCCGCCGCGCGGCGGCGGTCGCCGAGGACGTCGGGGTCGCCCATCAGGCGCTCGAGCTCGGCGTGGCGCTGCTCGATCTGGTCGACCAGGCCCTCGATCACGGGCGGGAACGGCGGGGGCGGTTGACGGACGGGACCACCGGCCGAGGGTACCGGCAGCAGCGCGCCGTCAGTGACCGGAGCGCACGCTGCCGGCGGCGCCGCGCACCCGATTGCGGCCGTCGGCCTTGGCCAGGTACATCGCGTCGTCGGCGCGCGCCACCAGCCGGTGCGCGGGCTCGTCGTCGCCCCACACCGCCCAGCCCACGCTGACGGTGACGCGCAGCGGCCCCGCCTCGGTGTCGATCGGACGCGAGCACACCTCGCGCCGCAGGCTCTCGGCGACGGCGACGGCGGCCGGCTCGGACGTGTCCGGGAGCAGCACGAGGAACTCCTCGCCCCCGAAGCGGCCCAGGTGGTCCTCCGCGCGCAGGCGGGCGCCCAGTCGGCGGGCGACCTCGGCGAGCACGGCATCGCCGACACCGTGGCCGTGGTCGTCGTTGACCGCCTTGAAGCGGTCGATGTCGATCAGCGCGACGGCCAACGCACGCCCATGCCGGCGGGCGCTGCTGATCAGCGCGCCCAGCTGACGGTCCACGAAGCGGCGGTTGGGGATCGCGGTCAGCCCGTCGGAGAACGCCAGCCGCTCGAGCGTCTCGGCGCGGTTGCGCAGCTCCTCCTGCAGCGAGCCGGTGCGCGCGGCCGAGCGGACGCTGGCCACCAGCTCGGCGTCGGCCACGGGATCGACCAGCATGTCGTGAGCGCCGCGCGCCAGGCCGTCGAGCGCGTCATCGACGTCCAGCGCGCGGGCGCGGACGACCACGCCGACGCCGAACAGGTCGGGGTCGCGCTTGATCGCGTCGATCATCCGCAGGTCGTCGGCGCGGCACGCGTCGACATCGGCGACCACGACCGCGGGCAGCGCCTGGCGACACGCGCGCACGGCCTCTTCGGCTCCCGCGGCCTCGCGCACCCGCCAGCCGACCGACCGCAGGACAGCGGCGGCACGGCCGCGTCGCTCCGCATCGGGGTCGGCAAGGAGGACGGCGAGGTCCGTCCGTGGGGCCATGCTTTGGCTCTACCCAGATCGGGGGCGGTTACGCGACGACTTCCATGCCGACCATCTCCTCGGCCGAGGCGCCCATCGGGTCCTCGACCGCGAGAACGGCATCCATCGCGGCGATCGCCACCGCCAGCTGGGAGAGGTCGGGCTCCCGTGTCGTGAGCAGCTGCAGCTGCATGCCCGGCCACATGACCGCGCGGACCCACGGGCGCCGGCGGTGCTTGCCGGCGAGCTTGATCAGCTCGAACGAGATGCCGGCGATGATCGGCACACCCAGGATCCGCGTGAGCAGCAGCAGGTACCACGCGGGCAGCCCGATCGGGGCGAAGACGAAGATCGAGACGATCATCACCACGAGCAGGAAGCTCGTCCCGCAGCGCGGGTGCAGGCGGCTGAAGCGCTGGGCGGTCTCGGGCTCCAGCGGCAGGCCCGCCTCGTAGCAGGAGATGGTCTTGTGCTCGGCGCCGTGGTACTCGAAGACGCGGCGCAGGTCGCGCATCCGCGACAGCAGCGCGAGGTACCCGAGGAAGATCGCGGTGCGGATGACGCCCTCGATGAGCCAGAAGAGCACCGACGACCCGAGCTGGTCCTTGATCAGGCTGGTCAACCCGACCGGGACGAGGAAGAACAGGCCGATGGCGAACACCAGGGCGACGACCACCGTCCCGGCCCACACTCCCCCCGAGATCTTCTCGTCCTCCTCGGGGAGCTGCGCGTTGGCCGAGATGCCCAGCGCCCGGAAGCCGATGCCCAGCGACTCGCCGAGCGCGACGACGCCGCGGATGATCGGCAGGCGCAGGATGCGGTGCTTCTTGAGCACCGAGGTCAGCGGGAACGACTGGACCTCGATCTCGCCCAGCGGCACCTCCTCGGGCTCGAGGCCTGCGGCGCGCAGCTGATCGGGCGCGGGCTTGCGGACCGCCACCGCCCAGGTGGAGATGCCGCGCATCATGACGCCCTCCAGGACGGCCTGGCCGCCGACGGGGGCGTCGCGCTGGGCCTCGAGGGTGCCCGGGGCCCGGGGCACGGCGAGCGGGCCTAGCGGCCGGGCTTCTTGGCCGCGGCGGCCTGGCGGCGCTTGAAGCGCTCGACGCGGCCACCGGTGTCGACCAGCTTCTGCCGGCCCGTGTAGAACGGGTGGCAGTTCGAGCAGATCTCGACGTGGATCTCCGACTGCGTGGAGCGCGTCGTGAACTCGTTTCCACACGTGCAGCGCACGTGTGCCTCGACGTATTCGGGATGGATCTCGGTCTTCATGACAACACTCAGTGTAGAGCCGTGCCGTCCGAGCCCCAAGGGGGCCCGGTCAGGCCTGCGGGCAGGCGACGGTGACCGAGTCGTCGGCCTTGTCGGCCTCGTCGATGGCGCCCGCCGGGTCCAGCGCGACGCGGATCGGCTCGCCCGCCGTACAGCGGCCGATCGCGAAGGCCAGCGTGCGCTCGGTGCCCGCCGGGAGCGGGTCGACGGTCTGCGTCGCCGAGGCGGCGCTGCGGCTGACGGTCACCGCGAACGCGGCCGCGTCGCTGCGGCCGCGGTTGGCGACGACCACGCCGCTCAGCCGCTGTCCGGCGAAGATCACGCGGTTGACGTGCAGGTCGGGCCGCGGATCGGGCTGGCGGCAGACCGGGCTCTTGCGGTGCGCGGTGCGCAGGAGCAGGCCGTTCGCGTCGAACCAGCGGAAGTCGATCACGGCGCGGAACCGCGCGGGCGCCGCGAGCTGCTGGACGCGCTTGGCGAAGATGAACCCCGGCACGCCCGCCTTGGTGGTCCGCTCGAACACGCCCCAGTGCGGCAGCGAGACGGCCGTCCAGCTTCCGCCGGGCGTCCGCTCGAGCAGGTTGAAGCGCATCGCCATCGCGGCGACGCCGGTGTCGCTGGGCATCGAGCCCGTGAAGACCGCGTAGCGATCGGCGGGAGCGCTGCCGGTCTGGCACGTGGTCAGCCCCGCCCGCAGCACCGGCCGCGCGCTGCTCTGGCCGTGAGCGACCGCGGCCGCGCTCGCCCCGGTCAGGGCGAGCAGCGAGCCGATGAGAATCAGGCGGCGCATCAGCTCCCCCAACAGCGCGGGCGCCGCTTTGTTGCGCGGGGGCGTTCGCCCGCGCGGCGAAATCGGAGCCGCCGAGCTTGGCCCGGCTGGCCAGCGCGATCGGCCAGGCCACCGCGTTGCAGAGCGCATGACCGAACCCACCGGCACCACCGCCGGCCCCCCGCTGACGATGCCGATCGTCGCCCCGCCCGCCGCCACCGCCCCTGGCCCGACGGGCACCGACGCCGGCCCGCCGCTGACCGTGCCGATCGTCCTGGGTGGAGGACCGCGATGAGCGCGCCCATCTCCCGCCGCGCGTTCGTGCGGGGCGCGGCCGCGAGCTCGCTCGCCGTGAGCGTGGCGCCGGGCGCCGCCGTGGCGCGTCCCCGGCGGTCTGCGCTTCCGGACGCCCACACCGTCGCCGCTCGGGGTGCCGACCCGGCCGACCTCGACGTCGTGGAGGCGGCGGCCCTGCTCCAGGCCCGGATCCTGTCCAGCGCCGAGCTCGTCGCGGCCTGCCAGCGGAGGATCGCCGCCCGCAACGGCGCGGTGACCTTCGACGGCTCGGCGACGGAGATCAACGCCTGGATCCGCCTGCATCCCGACCTCGCCGAGCAGGGCGCCCGGGCCGCCGATGCCCGGCTGTCGGCGCGAAGCGTGCGCCGCCAGGGCGCCGCCCCGCTGCTGTGCGGTGTCCCACTCGCTCTCAAGGACCTCTATGCGGTGGCCGGCAAGGGGCTCCAGGCCTCCAGCCACGTCCTGGACGGCAACGTCGCCGCGCAGGACAGCACGGTGTGGGCGCGCCTGCGAGCGGCGGGGATGGTCCTGCTCGGCCACACCCACACCCACGAGTTCGCCATCGGGACCTCAACGCCCCAGACCGGCAACCCATGGGACGTCAGCAAGATCATCGGAGGCTCCAGCGGCGGCAGCGCGGCAGCGCTCGCCGCTCGGATGGTCCCGGCGGCCACGGGCTCGGACACGGGCGGCAGCCTGCGCTACCCCGCGGCGCTGGGCGGCGTGACGTCGATCAAGCCGACGCTCGGCCGGGTGAGCACCCACGGCGTCATCCCGCTGTCCTGGACGCTCGACCACGCCGGGCCGATGGCGCGATCGGCGGCCGACCTCGGCCTGCTGCTCGCCGCCATGCAGGGCGCCGACCCCGCCGACGGGCAGACCCATGCGTTCGCCGGCGACACCGCGGCCTATCCACTGCGCCCGGCCGCGGGGCCGCGTCGCCTGCGCGGCGTGCGCATCGGTCTGCCCGACGTCCCCGCCGCGTCGAGTCTCGACCCGGGAGTCGCCACGATCGTCGAGCGCTTCCACGGCGAGCTGCAGGCGATGGGCGCGACGCTCGTGCCGATCACCGCACCGGCGGACGGGACCGGCACCGCGACCATCGCCGCGGACATCGACACCTACCACCGGCAGTTCATCGCGCGCTCAGACGGCTACGGCACCGCGACGGCCGCCGAGATCCAGGCGCTGCGGGCACTGAACACGTCGGCCTACGACTACCTGCAGTCCCAGCGCGCCCGCGCAGCCCTCGGCGCTGCCTGGGACGCCCTGTTCGCCGCCCAGCGGCTCGACGCCGTGGCCCAGGTGGTGTGGACGGGCGAGCCCACCGATCGCTCGAGCACCGCCGGAGCGCTGCTCGGCGCGCTGGCCTCCAACGGCCACATCTCGACCTGGAACAACACGGGCTTCCCGGTCGTCACGACGCCAGCGGGCACCAGCCCGGCCACCGGGATCCCCGTCGGCATGCAGCTCATCGGCCGACCGCACACCGAGGCCGTGCTCCTGCGCCTGGCCCTCGGCCACCAGGCCGATCACCCGTACGTCAGCGACGTCCCCCCACACCTCGCGTAGCCCCGCGGCGGGGGTGAGGCGCCTGGACTCAGCGACGCTCGACGCAGCT
>JAWVFY010000359.1:0-9406 GCA_033855575.1 Solirubrobacteraceae bacterium | reverse complement strand
CCTCCAGGCGGGCCTGCTTGCCGCGCCCGACGAACGACCCCGAGTTGACGTCGATGACCGTCAGCGCCTCGGCGTAGTCGATCAGCAGGTAGCCGCCGCTGGGCAGGTCGACGCGCGACTTCATCAGGCCGTCGATCACCTGGTCGACGCCGTACTCCTCGAACAGCGGCTTCTTGGGCCGGCCGGGCTCGAAGATCTCGACCCGGTCGACCAGCTCCGGCGCGGTCCGGCTGAAGAACGAGACCAGGCGGTGGTGCTGCTGCTCGTCGTCGACGATCGCCCGCTCGAAGTGCTCGGAGAAGATGTCGCGCACGACCCGCACCGACAGGTCGGCCTCCTGGAAGACGAGCGCCGGCGCGGAGGCCTCCGTGACGCGCTTCTCGAGGACCTCGTTGAGCTTGAACAGGTACTGCAGCTCGCGCTCGAAGTCCTCGCGCTTGGCGCCCTGGGCCGCGGTGCGCACGATCGCGCCGCCGCCGTGGAGGTCGAGGCCCTTGACGGCGCGGCGCAGGCGCTCGCGCTCCTTGTCGTCGAGGCGCTTGGAGACGCCGATGCCCTCGCCGGTCGGCGCGTAGACCATGTAGCGCCCGGCGATGGTGATCTCCATCGACAGCCGCGCGCCCTTGGTCTTCAGCGGGTCCTTGATGACCTGCACGACGATCTCCTGGCCCGGCTTGAGGAGCTCGGAGATCTTCTTGCCCGAGCCGCCGTCACGGCCGCGGCGCGCGACCTCGACGCCGGGCATGACGATCTCGTCGACGTGCAGGAAGCCGTTCTTGTCGAGGCCGAAGTCGACGAACGCCGCCTCCAGCCCGGGCAGGACGTTGTCGACCTTGCCCTTGTAGATGTTGCCCACGATCGACCGGTTGCCGCGGCGCTCGAGGTAGAGCTCGGCGACGCGCCAGTCCTTCTTGGGGGTCCGGGTGGTCTTGGTCTTGCTTGGCGAGCCTGTCGCCTCGAGCAGCGCGACGCGGGTCTCCCCGCGATCGACACTGACCAGCACTTGCTTCTTCACGTGAATCGATTCCTTTTAATAGGTGAGCACGCGGCCCTTGAGTGCCGCGGCGGCCCGGCCCTGCGCATAGATGCTCTGCAGGAGCCCGAAGGCCAACAATGTGGTGATGACCGAGCTGCCGCCATAGCTCATGAGCGGCAGTGGGATGCCCGTGATGGGCGCGATCCCGATGGTCATGCCGACGTTGACGAAGACCTGGAACATCAGCATCGCAACGATGCCGCCGGCGACGAGCGCGCCGAACAGGTTCTTCGCCAGGGTGAGAATGCGTAACGCGCGCCAGATCATCAGCGCGTACAGGGAGAGGACCAACGCCGCGCCGACGAACCCGTAGCGCTCGCCCACCACGGCGAAGATGAAGTCCGTGTGGTGCTCGGGCAGGAAGTCGAGCTTCGTCTGCGTGGCCTGGTTGCCGCGTCCGGTCTTCTGTCCCGCACCGATCGCGATCTTCGACTGGTTCTGCTGATAGCCCTGCTTGGCGGGGTTGTCCGTCGGGTGCAGGAAGGCGGTGAGGCGGTCGGTCTGGTAGGAGTGCAGCACGTGGACCCCGGCCGCCGGGGCGACCACGAGGACCAGCGCGATGGCGACCGCGCCGAGGGCGAACAGGCCGGCGAAGTGCCGCCAGGAGGCGCCGGCGACGAACAGGATCGCCAGCACCGCGACGACGTAGACCAGCGCCGACCCGAGGTCGGGCTGGGCCATGACCAGCGCGGCCGGCACGAGGGCCGCGAGCATGACCCGCGCCGTCGTGTCGCGGTCTTCGATGCGCCGGATGCGGTCGACGACGAACGCCGACAGCGCCAGGATCAGCAGCACCTTGCCCAGCTCGGAGGCCTGGAAGGAGAAGAACGGCAGCGCGATCGCGCGCCGCGAGCCGCGGGCCACCGAGCCCAGCGCGCTGACCAGCACGATCGTGACGATCAGGACGCCGTAGAGCCCGTACTTGAGCTCGCGCAGCCGGGAGTAGTCGATGCGGGCAAGGATCGCGGCCAACAGCAGGCCGACCCCGAAGTACACGCCCTGGCGCTCGACGTAGTAGTTGGGGCTGACGCCGACCCCGGCACCGTGCAGCGTGATCAGCGACGCGGCGCAGATGCCCAGCACGGCAAGCAGCAGCACCCCGTCGAACGGCAGCCCCGACCGGCGCGGCGCGACGATGCCGTCGTCCTGCGTGGGGTCGACGATCGGGGTGGTGGTCATCGGGTCTGGGACGTCCCCGCGACGAACTCGGGCTTGATGTGAAACCACTTCGAGGCGATGTAGCGCGCGGCCGGCGCAGCGGCCTCGGCGCCGAAGCCGCCCTTCTCGACCGTGACGGCGATGACGAGCCCGGGGTCGCTGGGCTTGGCCAGGTCGCGGATCCAGCAGACGTACCAGGACTGGTCGTACTCGACGCCGTGGTCGTAGGTCTGGGCCGTCCCGGTCTTGCCGTAGACCGGCAGCCGGGCCTGCGGCCAGGGCGCGGTGCCGCCCGACCACACTGCGGTCGATGTGCCGCCCGGCGCGCTGGCCGCCTCGTGCAGGCCCTCGAGGACGGTCTGGCGCGCGGTCGGGTCGAGGTGGATGCGCCGCGCAGCCCCCGGTGTGATCTTCTGGATCAGCCGGTTGGCGCTGTCGTCGACCTCGAGCCCGAGGTGCGGGCGCGGGACCCTGCCGTCCTCGGCGATCGCCGAGTAGGCGACGGCCATCTGCAGCGGCGTCGCCTGCAGGTCGCCCTGGCCGACGGCCAGGTTGACGTTGTCGCCCTCCGACCACGGCCGCATGTCGGAGATCCCGCAGCCCTGCGCAGCGGCCTGGTAGATCGTCGCGCTGAGCGGGATGTGGAGCTTGCGCCGGCACGCCGCCTCCTTGTTGCCGATCCTCTGTCGCCAGCGCCAGTCCGGGACGTTGCCGAACGAGTCGACCGGGAGGTCGATCCCGGTCGGCCGGCCGAGCCCGAGGCTGCGGGCCATCGACTGGATCGTCTCGGTGTGAGCCGAGTTCGTCTTCAGGCCCAGCTCGTAGAAGTACACGTCGGAGGAGACCTTCAGCGCGCTGATCATGTTGACCGAGCCGTTGGCGAAGTGCCCGGCGTTGCAGCGGTCAAAGCCGCCGATCTTGATGCAGCCGGTGTCGTCGAAGGTGGTGTTCGGCGTCGCGTTGCCGGACTCCATCGCTGCCAGAGCGGTGAACGGCTTGAACGTCGAGCCGGTCGGATACTCGCCCAGCACCGCGCGGTTGAACAGCGGCGCGCCGCTGGCCTGTGAGTTGAGCACCTTGTAGCGCGAGACGGAGATCGGCTTGGTGAACTCCGTGGGGTCGAACGAGGGCACCGAGCCCATCGCGTAGACCTCGCCGTCGGCCGGGTTCATCGCCACGAACCCCCCCGCACGCGCCGGGTGGCCGTTGCTGTTGGCCGCCTGGATCCCCAGTTGCAGCGCCTGCTGGCCCGCCTTCTGCAGCCCGAGGTCGAGCGACAGCTTGATGTTGTGGCCGGCGATCGGGTTGCGGCGCGCGCGAGAGAGCTCGCCGATGAAGTTGCCGGCGGCGTCGACCTGGAGGCGCTTGGCGCCGTCGCGGCCGCGCAGGTAGCGGTCGTAGGAGAGCTCGATCCCGTCCTTGCCGACGATCGTGCCGCCCTTGACGCCCTTGAACCCCGGCTGCGCCAGCTGCTGCTTGGAGACCTCTCCGACGTTGCCGAGGAGCTGCGCGGCCAGCGTCGTCTCCGGGTAGTCGCGCAGGAAGATCGTGTCCGGCAGCACGCCCGGGTACTGCGCCTTGCGCTCCTGGAGATAGTCGAGCATCGTGCGCGGGACGTCGATGCGCAGCGTGATCGCACCGTACGGCAGCGTGGCCAGCGACCGGACGACGGCCTTCTGGATCGTCGTCGCCCGCATGCCGACCACCCTGCCGACGGCGGCAAAGCGCGCGGCCAGCGCGGCCGGCATCGCCGGGTAGACCGGCAACGGCGGGGCGTGCTTGGCCCGGAAGCGCGCGCCGTGCGTCGCCGTCCAGCGCTTGGCCAGCACGCCGGCATCGTGGCCCCACTTGGCGGCGGCGTCGCGCTCGACCTGCGACAGCGAGCGCGGGTTGATCTGCACGACGTTGGCCAGCCGGCTGGTCACGATCGGCCGGCCGTTGCGGTCGACGATGTCGCCGCGGGGCGCGGCGATCCGCTCGTTGCGGACGCGGTTCTGGTTGGCCTGGGCGAGGTACTGGTCGCCGGCCAGCACCTGCAGGTACCACAGGCGGAAGAAGATGATCGCGAACAGCGCGAGCGCGACGAACCCGAGCACGGCAACGCGCAGCGCGAGCTGCGGGGTGGTCGGCGGGCGCCGGTCCTCGGGCTGGTAGTACCCCATGCCCGGTCAGGCCTTCTGCAGCGGTGACAGGCCGCCGGTCGTGTAGGCCCGGCGCCGGCGCCGGCGCGGGTCCTCGGGCAGGACGGGGGTCAGCCAGCGGCGGACCAGCGCGGTGACCGGAATGGCCAGCAGCGCGTCAAGGACGATCGTGGCCAGTGTCTGCTTGAGCAGCAGCCAGCTCAGCGGATGCACCGCCCCGAGCAGGAACTGGCCGATGCCGTAGCCGACCGTCGCGATCGCGGCGGCGCCGGCCCCCAGCGCAAGCGGCGCGAACGTGCTCTGAGGATCGCGGACCTCGCGCAGCCGACCCGTCCAGTACCCGACGCCGATCAGCACCAGCGACGTGAGGCCCATCGTCTGCAGGAGGGCGGTGTCGATGATCAGCCCGATGGCGAAGCCCATCGCCGCCCCCGTCACCGGACCGCAGAGCAGCCCGACGGCCATGACGACCAGCGGCGACAGGTCGGCGATCGTGCCGAAGACCTGGACCTGGGCGAAGAACATCAGCTGCAGCAGCACCATCACCAGCGCGAGCACCACGAGCCGGACGCCCAGTTGGACGTTGAACTGGCTCACGGGCCCGCCGATCGGCTCGAGGGCTGGGTCAGCACCTGCACCACATCGAGGTTGTGCATGTTGGCGTACGGGCGGATGTGGATCTGCTGGGAGGTGTCGAGCTCGTTGGGATCGACCTTCGTGACGGTGCCGATCGGGATGTCGGAGGGGAAGTTCGACGGGAACTTCGCGGACTGCACGCCGGCGGTGACGACCATCTCGCCGACGCGTGGCGTGGCGCCGCGGGGGATGCGCTGCATGAGCAGGTCGTTGGGGTCGCCGGGGGTCGCCGTCTGGACGAAGCCGGGGATGCCGGCGGGGTCGGCCAGGCGGGCACTGACGCCGCTCTGCGCGTCGGTGATGAGCAGCACCTGGGCGGCGTCCGAGACGGTCTTGGTGACGATGCCCACGAGACCGTCCCCGTCGATCACCGGGTCATTGACGTGCACGCCGTCGCCCGTGCCGCGATTGATGTTGACCGTCGAGTACCACACGTTCGGGTTGGCGATCACCACACGAGCGCTGATCGGCTTGTACTGGGCGAGGCCGGCGCGTCCGTCGAGGGCCGTGATCTTGTCGAGCTGCTTGGAGGTCCGCAGGTCGCCGCTGAGCTGCGCGACCTGGAGGCGCAGCCCGTCGACCTCCTTGCGCAGGGTCTTGTTCTGCCCCTTGGCGTGGAACGTGTCACCGACCCAGCCGAAGAGGTCCCGAAAGGGCTTCACCGCGCCGGAGGCGACGTTCTCGACAGGAGAGAACACCGCCAGCGCGCCGCGCTGGATCGCATGGAGGCCGCCGCCGGCGCCCTCGCCGAAGTATGCGGTGAGCAGGATCAGGGCGCAGGCAACGAGCAGCCCGAGGACTGCCCGCCGCCGGCGGACCACTTTGCGGTCGTGCACGAAAAAAAGGCTCTCGTCATGTATTCGATCCCGCCCGCCCGCGGCTAGTAGCGATTGCCGCGGCGCCGGTTTCGCGAATTCTTGTTGGTGCGGTGGATGACCTCGAACTCCTCGAGGCTGCGGCCGGAGCCCACCGCGACGCAGGTCAGCGGGCTTTCGGCCAGATGGGCGGGCATCTGCGTCTCCTCGCGCAGCCGTTCGTCGAGCCCCAGCAGCAGCGACCCGCCACCCGCGAGCATGATGCCCCGGTCCATGATGTCCGAGGCGAGCTCGGGCGGCGTGCGGTCCAGCGTCTCCTTGACCGCGTCGATGATCTGCGAGAGGGGCTCCTCGAGCGCCTGCCGGATCTCCTCGGAGGTCAGCACCACGGTCTTCGGCAGTCCCGAGACCATGTCGCGCCCGCGGATCTCCGCCTGCACCTCCTCCTCCATCGGGTACGCCGAGCCGATCTCCAGCTTGACCTCCTCGGCCGTCTGCTGGCCGATGAGCAGCTTGTACTCGCGCTTGGCGTAGTTGATGATCGCCTCGTCGAGCTCGTCGCCGCCGATGCGGATCGACTGGCTGACGACGATGCCGCCCAGCGAGATCACTGCCACCTCGCTGGTGCCGCCGCCGATGTCGACGACCATCGATCCGGTGGGCTCCCCCACCGGCAGGCCCGCCCCGATCGCCGCCGCCATGGGCTCCTCGATGAGGTAGGCCTGGCGGGCGCCGGCGGACAGGCACGCCTCCTCCACGGCGCGCTTCTCCACTCCCGTGACCCCCGACGGCACGCAGACGACCACCCGCGGGTGGGCGAAGCGGTTCTGGTGGACCTTCTGGATGAAATGCCGGAGCATCTGCTCGGTGACGTCGAAGTCGGCGATGACGCCGTCCTTCAGCGGCCGGATGGCCTGGATCGTGCCGGGCGTCCGGCCCAGCATCCGCTTGGCCTCGATGCCCACGGCGTGGACCTCTCCGGTGCGGGAGTCGATCGCGACGACCGAGGGCTCGGAGAGCACGATCCCACGTCCGCGGACGTAGACGAGCGTGTTCGCGGTCCCCAGGTCGACCGCCATGTCGCGGCCACCGAAGCCGTTGAGGTACTGAAACAGGGCCATGGGTACGGGTTGGCGGGGCGCCCCCGGGACGGATTCGCCCGGGACACGTCCTCGCGGGGACGAGTGTACCGATAGGACCCTGCGCGCCCGGTTCCTGCAATTTCGCTGGAAATCCAAGCAGCACGGGCAAGAGTCCGCACTGCTCGCGAGTCTTCCCCCTACGGGCGGCCGAGCCCGGGCAGGCCGGCGTCCAGCAGCGCCGCCACGGGCAGCCCGACGACGTTCAGGTAGTCGCCTTCGATGCGCCGCACGAGGGCGCCGCCGCGCCCCTGGATGGCGTAGCCGCCGGCGCGGCCCTCCCACTCGCCCGAGGCGACGTACCAGGCGATCGCCGCCTCGTCGAGCGCGCGGAAGGTGACCAGCGTGGTCTCGTGGCCGGCGCGCACGGCGCCGTCGGAGTCGACCAGGGCGAAGCCGCTGACGACCTCGTGCGTGCGCCCCGACAGACGCCGCAGCGTCTCGGCGGCGGCCTCAGCGCCGGGCGGCTTGCCCCACAGCTCCAGCTCGATGGCGACCACGGTGTCGACGCCGAGGACCAGCTCGCCGTCGCCGCCCTGCGCCGCCGCCAGCGCCTTGCGCAGCGCGTTCTCCCGCGCCACCACCGTGGCCGGGCCCTCGTCGCCCTCGACGACGTCGACCGCCCGCGTCTCGAACGGCACGCCCAGCGCCTCGAGGATCGCCCGGCGCTGGGGCGATCCCGACGCGAGGATCAGCGTCACAGCTCGGGGAAGAAGAGCCCCGCCTCGCGCGCGGCCGACTCGGCCGAATCCGAGCCGTGGACCATGTTCCTGCCGACCTCCGTGGCGAAGTCGCCGCGGATCGAGCCGGTGGTCGCCTCGAGCGGGTTGGTGGCGCCGATGACCTGGCGCGCGGCCTTGACCGCTTCGTTGCCCTCGAGCACCATCGCCACCAGCGGGCCGGAGGTGATGAACTCGACGAGCTCACCGAAGAACGGCTTGCCGTCGTGCTCGGCGTAGTGCTGCCTGGCCAGGTCCTCGCCGACCTGCATCTGCCGGAGGGCGACGAGCGTCAGGCCCTTGCGCTCGAAGCGCGCGATGATCTCGCCGGTCAGGCCGCGCGCGAACGCGTCCGGCTTGACCAGGATGAGGGTCCGGTCCACGGGGGTTCTCCTTGGGTCTGGGGTCAGAGCTCGCTCGGCTCGATGGCCGTGCGCTCTTCGGATTCGGCGTGCTGACGGCGGCGACGGCGCGCGGGCTGCAGCGCCCCCGCGACCTCGGTCTCGCAGTACGGGCACAGGGTCCACGCGGGGTCGAGCGGCCTGGCGCAGTTCACGCACGGGTCCTTCAGCTTGCGATGGCAATGCGGGCAGCGCAGGAAGTCCCGCTCGACCTCGTTGTCGCAGTGCGGGCACAGCAGGAAGCCCAGCTGGTGCAGGCGCGCCTCGGCGGCCTGCACCTCGAGCTCGCGCTCGCGCACGTCCTCGAGGTACTCCGGCGGGCGCACGATCATGTAGACGATCGAGCCCACGAACGGGAAGAGGCTGGTCGCGGCCGCGCACGCCACCAGCATCGGGTCGGCGATCCGGCGGCGGGCATCGGAGTAGGTCCAGTAGATCAGCGCCAGCCAGATCACCACCAGCACGAGGATGATCAGGCGAACGGCGAGGTCCAGGCCGCTCGAGTTGATCCCGAAGATGGCGAGCATGTGGCCGGGAAGCTTACGGACTGCCCGGGCGGTTAGAGGAACAGGCGGCCGAACGCATACCCGATGCCGAAGAACACCAGGATGACCAGCGCGACGATGATCGCCACCCAGGCGACCATCTGGAGCATCGTCGGACCCTGATCGTTCACAGCGATGCCCCCGGTCCGGCACCGGCGGGACGCAGCAGGTCGGCGAGCAGGTAGATCGACCCGGTGGCCAGGACGACGCCGTCGCGGCCGGCCAGCTCGCGGGCGAGATCGACCGCCGCGTGGACGTCGCGCTCGGTATGGATGCCGCCGCCGCCCGCGCCGCCCAGCTGGCCGGCGATCGAGGCGAGCGTGGCCGGCGAGAGGCCGCGCGGGTTGGCGATCCGGCAGAAGACGACCTGATCGCAGAGCGGGAGCAGCTCGGCGAGCATCGCCGCCGCATCCTTGTCGTCCAGGATCGAGACGACCGCGACGAGCCGCCGGCCAGCGAGGAACCCGGGCAGCGCCTGGGCCAGCGCGGCCATGCCCGCCGGGTTATGGGCGCCGTCGATGACCAGGTTGTCGTCGCGGACCTCGAAGCGGCCGGGCACCGAGACGCGGGCGGCCGCGTCGGCCACCGCGTCGGGGTCGAGCTCGCCGAGGTAGGCCTCGGCGGCGGTCATGGCGGCCGCGAAGTTGCGCCGCTGGTAGCCGCCGAGGGCGGCAAGATCGACACCGGGGTCCTCGGGCGCGGTGCGCACCGTGGCCCCCCGCTCGGCCGCGACGGCCTCGGCGACCGCCCGCGCATCGGGGTGCAGGCCGGCGCCCAGCACGAGCGTGGCGCCCGGGCGCACGACGGCGGCCTTCT
>JAWVFY010000358.1:0-3647 GCA_033855575.1 Solirubrobacteraceae bacterium | reverse complement strand
TCGGCGGCGCCCGACAGGACGTCCTTGAGTGAGTCGGGCGAGGCGCCGGGGGTGCGGATGTGGAGCCGCACGCCCTGTTTGCGGTCCAGCCCGTCGCGGATCGCGGCGTAGATCGGGGCGTGGACGGCGTTGGGCGTGAAGTCCAGGGCGATGGTCAGCTGGGGGAGGGCGCTCCCGGGCGAGGAGCTGCCGCAGCCGGCGAGCGCGAGTGCGGCGACAAGGGCCACCGGAACCGCGCGCAGCACGAGTCTCATGCGGTGCGGGAGATGCCGGCCTCGGCCGCGCCGCGCTGGAGCGCGTCGAGCCCGAAGCCGTCGACCGGCCCGAGCGCTCCGCTGCCGAGCAGGCCTCCGCCGGCCGCGGTCTCGGCGCTCCACGCCAGCATGCCCGCGGTGAAGTCGTAGCCGTTGACGCCCTCGAGGGTGGCCGTGGCCAGGACCTGGCCTGCCGCGTCGCGCGCCTCGGCGATCACAACCGAGCCGGTCTTGGCACGGGCCTCGGCGCCCGGCCCGCCGGTCGAGCCCTTGACCGCGCGGCCGATGAGCGACTCCAGCGCGCCCTTGGCGCCGGGCAGCCGGGTCACGCCGGCGGTCGCGACGCTCAGCGCCTGCATCCCGCGCGAGGCGGGGCCGAACCAGCCGAGGAAGACGTCGACTTCGCGGAGCCCGTCGTGGATGCGGGGCAGGCCGAAGTGCTCGCTCGAGCCGACCGAGACACCCTGGCGGTCGCGGCCCGCGACCGAGAAGGTGCGCAGCCGCGCCGCGCCGCGCTCGGTGACCAGACGGCTGCCGCGCCAGGCGAAGGACGGCTCGAGCATCACCCCGGCCGCCGAGGCACGGGTGCCGCCGCTCATCGCGTCGCTGCCCCCGCCGCCGGTCATGAAATAGCCGATCTCGACACGGGTGGCCGCCGCGCCGGCGTCGCGCAGCGCCAGGGCCCCGGCGAGGTTGCCGGGCACCCAGTCGTAGCCCATCGCGGTCAGCAGCCCGCAGCCGGCGGCCTGCGCGCCGGGCCCGAAGCGCTCGAAGACCGAGCGGATGAACGGGGTCTCGCCGGTCGAGTCGACGTAGTGGGCTCCGGTGGCGACTGCCGCCTGGACCGCGGGCTCCCCCCAGCGGGCGAACGGGCCCACTGTGCTGAGCAGCACGTCGCCGCGCTCCACGAGCGCGCGGACCGTGTCGGGCGCCGAGACGTCGGCCACCTGGGTCTCCAGCCCGCCGAGCTCGGCGGCCAGCGCCTCCAGCCGCTCGCGGTTGCGCGCCGCCAGCACGGGGCGCGCGCCCCGTGCGACCAGGGCCCGCGCCGTCAGGTCGCCGGTGTAGCCCGTCGCGCCGAAGAGGACGATTCGCCCCGCCACAGCCGCCAACCTATCGAGGCGAACAGCAGGGCGCCGGTCGCCAGGCCCACGCCGGTCGCGGTCACGGCGGCCACCAGGTGCACGATCACGAAGCAACCGATGCCCGCCGCGACGGTCAGCACCGCCGCTCGCCGCGGCAGGCCCAGGGCGCACGCGCCGATCAGCGCGAGGACCACAACCCCGCCCAAGGAGGGCGAGGCAGCCTGGCGAATCGCCCAGCCGGCGGGGAAGGCCGCCAGCGCGCACAGGAGACGAAGCCGAGTGGTCACCCAGGTACCCTGGCACGGATGGACGAGCGGGCCCTTGCCGAGCGCCTCGTGCGCTACGACACCTCCACGCCCGACGACCTCCGAGCCGCTGCCAGCTTCGTGCGCGGCTGGCTGGGGTCGCGGGAGATCGAGGTCATCGAGCACGATCACCAGGGCCTGCCCGTGCTGCTGGCCGACGTCGGCGCCACGGCGGCCGACGCGCCGACCGTGATCCTCCACGGCCACATCGACGTCGTTCCCGCCCACGCCGAGCAGTTCGAGGCGCGCGTCGAGGGCGACCGGCTGATCGGCCGCGGCGCCTACGACATGAAGGGCGCGCTGGCGGCGATGATGCTCGCCACCGTCGACGCCGCGGCGCAGTCGGCGGTCCGGGTGCGCTTCGTCTGCGTGCCCGACGAGGAGTCCGACGACGTCGATGACCGCTCGATCGACGCGCTGATCGCCGATGGCCTGCGCGGCGACTTCGCCATCACGGGCGAGCCCACCGACCTGCACATCGGCGTCCAGGCCAAGGGTGTGCTCGCGGTGCGGATCGAGGTCGCGGGCCGTGCCGCCCACGGCTCGACGCCGTGGGAGGGCGACAACGCGATCCTCAAGGCCCACGACGCGTTCCGGCGCATCGAGACCCTGCCGTTCAGCCGCGAGTCCTCCGACCTCTTCGATCGGCCGTCGATCAACCTCGCGCGGATCATCGGCGGCGACGCGTTCAACAAGGTCCCCGACGCCTGCTCGATGGACGTCGACATCCGCTTTCTGCCCAACCAGGACCCCGGGGCGATCCTCGCCCAGATCCGCGAGATCGCCGACGTGCGGATCGCCAAGACCTTCATCCGCGAGCCGGCGATCGTCTCGCGCAGCAACCCGTACGTGCGCGCGCTGCGGGCCGCGCTGGCCAGCTCGATCGACGACGAGCCGCTGAGCGTCGGCCGCGACGGCGCCTCCGACGCGGTCTCGTTCCTGCGCGCCGGCGTCCCTGCCGTCGAGTTCGGCCCGGTCGGCGGCGGCCCCCACGGTCCCGACGAGTGGACGTCGATCAGCTCGCTCGGGCGCTACCGCACCGCGCTGGGCGACTTCGTGAGGACCCTGCCGGGATGGCTGGCCGACGAGGCCGGCGACGGCGGCCTGCGGGCGCTGGAGGGCGGGCTGGCGTGAGCCTGTTCCGTCGCGTCCCGCCCGAGGAGCGCGTTCCGCGCCCCGGGCGCTCTCAGCTCGTGCGCGCCCTCGGCGGCGGCCTGATCGTCGTGGTGCTGACCGCCGCGGCGACCGCGACCGCCGGCCTCCTCCAGGTCTCCAACCTGGTCGCCCGGATCTCCAAGCAGCCCCACATCTCCAACGAGGGCATCACCAAGGCCCAGGCCGGCTCGCCGCAGACGATCCTCGTCCTCGGCTCGGACCGCCGCTTCTCCGACCTGGCCAAGAACAACAAGTTCCTGCGCCACAACCTCCCCGCCCGGTCCGACACGATCATGCTGCTGCGGCTGGACCCCAACCAGTCCGCGACGTCGATCCTGTCGCTGCCGCGCGACCTCACGGTCCACATCCCCGGGTACGGGACCGACAAGATCAACGCCGCCTACTCCGACGGCGGCCCGACGCTGACGGTCAAGACGATCAAGGCGCTCACGGGCCTGCAGATCAACCACGTCGTCAACATCAACTTCGGCGGGTTCCGCGACGTGGTCAACGCGATCGGCTGCGTCTACGTCGACGTCGACCGGCGCTACTACCACTCGAACCTCGGGCTGCCGATCGGCCAGCGCTACGCCGAGATCAACATCCAGCCCGGCTACCAGAAGCTGTGCGGCACCGACGCGCTGAACTACGTGCGCTACCGGCACACCGACTCCGACATCGTGCGCGCGGCGCGCCAGCAGGCCTTCCTGCGCCAGGCCAAGGACCAGGTCGACGCGGGCAGCCTGATCAACAAGAGCGGCAAGCTGATCGACATCTTCGGCAAGGACACGCAGACCGACGCGCAGCTCGAGTCGACAGCGGGGCTGCTGAGCATCCTCAAGCTCGCG
>JAWVFY010000357.1:0-2883 GCA_033855575.1 Solirubrobacteraceae bacterium | reverse complement strand
CCAGTCCCACCACAGCCGCACGATCCACAGCGGGTGCGAGTGGCGCAGCGCGGCGCCCTCCGGCGTCTCGTCGCCCGGCAGCTCGAAGCCGTCGCGAGCGACGCGCCGCAGCACCGCGTTGACCATGCCGGCAGCGCGATGGCCCTTGACGAGCTCGACCGACTCCCCCACCGCGGCGTGGTCGGCCACGCCGTCGAGGAACAGCAGCTGATAGAGCCCGAGCTGCAGCGCGGCTCGCGCCACGACGGGCGGCTCCCGCTCGACGAACGCCTCGATGACGTGGTCGAGGGTGTCGCGGCGCTGGACGGTGCCGAACGCGAGCTGCTGGGCGAATGCGCGGTCGCGGGCGTCGAGGCCACGCGCCTCGCCCTCCAGCGCGCGGTCGGCGTAGGCGCCCTGCTCGAGCGCTCGCCGGACGACGCGGAACGCGGCCTGGCGCGCGGAGCTCATCGCCCGCGGGCGTAGTCGGCGGCGGTCATCCGGCGCCCGCCGGGCGGCTGGACCTCCAGGAGCTCGAGCGCGCCGCCGCCGCAGCCCCACAGCACGTGCCCGTCGGAGACGGCGATCTCGCCGGGGGCAACCGGATCGGGCGCCGGCACGGCGGCCCACACGCCGAGCTCACCCGCCTTGGCGCCGATGTGCGGCGACAGCGCGCGCACCACGCGTGCGTTGACAGCGGGCGGCGAACCGGCGTCGAGAGCGCGATCGGCGCCGCCGATCTTCTCGGCGTAGGTCATCCCGTCCTCGGGCTGTTCGATGCAGGCGGGGCGCTCCGCGAGCCATCGCGCGAGCAGCCCCGCCGCGAGCGGCTCCAACCGGGCGCTCAGCGTCCCGAACGTGTCGTCGTCGGCGATCGGCTCGGCGGCGCGCAGGCACACCGGCCCGGCGTCGAGCGCCGCGACCATCCGCATGATGCAGACGCCGGTCTCGCGGTCGCCGGCCATGATCGCGCGCTCGATCGGCGCCGCGCCGCGCCAACGCGGCAAGAGGGACGGGTGGACGTTGATCAACCCCGGGTGCGAGAGCAGCGGCTCCTTGATCAGCGCCCCGAAGGCGCACACCACGACGTCGCCGAAGCGGCTGAGATCCAGCGTGTGCACGTCGTCGGGCTGGGCGAGCTCGATCCCCAGCTCTCGCGCGGCGTCGGCGACCGGCGGCGAGGCGAGTCGGCGGCCGCGGCCGCGCGGGCGATCGGGCCGGGTGACGACGAGGTCGGGGGCGGGGTCGAGGCGCTTCAGCACTCCGACGGCGAACGCCGAGGTCCCCAGGAACGCGATGCTCAAGCCGCGCCGTCGAGGGCCTCGCGCAGGGCGCGCATGGCCTCCTTGCGCTGGTCGCGCGAGGTCCGGTCGAGGATCAGCACGCCGTCGAGATGATCGATCTCGTGCTGGATGACCCGCGCCTCCAGGCCCGACGCCTCGACCAGGATCTGCTCGCCCAGCGCGTCCAGTGCCCGCACGCGGACGTGGATCGGCCGCTCGACGTCGACGTGCACCCGCGGCAGGCTCAGGCAGCCCTCCTCGAACGTCTCGGTCTCCTTGGAGGACCACTCGATCTGGGGGTTGACCAGCGCGTTGACCGGGCTGTCGTGCTCGACGCGGTAGACGAGCAGGCGGTGCGGGATGCCGACCTGTGTGGCGGCCAGGCCGATGCCCAACGCGTCGTGCATCAGCGCGCCCATGCGCGCCACCTCCTCGCCCAGCGCCTGGTCGAAGCGATCGACCGGCCGCGCCTTGGTGCGCAGGACGGGGTCGCCGTAGACGCGGACGTGCGCCAGCGCCGCCTCGCGGCGGGCGCGCGTCTCGGGGTCAAGACCGGGTGGCTCGGTCTCCGGGCCCTCGAACTCGAGATCCTCGTCGACCAGCTCGGACTCGTGCACCTGCGCTCCGTCACTCATCCCGGACCCCAGGCTACTGCGGGTCGACGTCCACGCTGAACGCCGCCGCGCGGTGTGCCTTCCCGGAGGCGACCTCGCGCACGGCCCGATCGACCGCCGTGATGGCCGCCGTCCGATCCGATGCCTTGACCACCAGCTGGCTCCGCTCGCGACCGCGCAGGCGAAACAGCGGGGCCGGGCCGAGTACGGGGACGGCCAGCGCATCGCGCACGGCGGTCGCCGCCGTCGTGGCAGCGCCGGGCTCGGCGGACGAGCAGACCACCCGGATCAGCGTCGAGAACGGCGGGTAGCGCAGCGCCTCGCGCCGCGCCAGCTCGCCGGCCAGGAAGCCCTCGCTGTCGTGGCGCGCCGCGAAGGCGAGCGACGGCGCGTCGGGAGCGATCGTCTGGACCAGCACCCTGCCGTCGGCGCTGCCGCGGCCGGCGCGGCCGGCCAGCTGCGCGACCAGCGCGAACGTCCGCTCCTCGGCGCGGAAGTCAGGGAAGCGCAGCGTCGCGTCGGCGTCGAGGACCACGCCGAGCGTGACGTCGGGGAAGTCGTGGCCCTTGGCCACCATCTGGGTGCCGACCAGCACGCCGCGCGGCGCTGCCTCGAACGCGGCGAGCACCGCGGCGGCGCGCGGTGTGTCGGCGTCCAGGCGGAAGACCGGGTGACCGGCCTCGGCCAGCTCGTGGCCGAGCCGCTCGGTCCCCGTGCCGTGACGGCCGATCGAGACCGAGCCGCACGCGTCACAACGGCTGGGCACCCGCTCACGGTGGCCGCAGTGATGACAGGCCATCAGGTCCTCCGAGCGGTGCAGGACCAGCGAGACGTCGCAGTCGGGGCACATCCACACCTCGCCGCACGAGCGACAGGTGATGAAGTTCGACCAGCCGCGACGGTTGAGCAGCACGATCGACTTCGCTGCGTCGTGCAATGCGTGCACGGTGAGCGGGTGCACCGCGCGACGCGCCTCGCGCATGTCGACCATCTCCACGGCCGGGAGC
>JAWVFY010000356.1:0-5214 GCA_033855575.1 Solirubrobacteraceae bacterium | reverse complement strand
CGGAGGTCGATCCGCCGGCCGACCAGACGCCGAGCTCCGGCATCATGGACTTCCAGCACACCGACGGTGGGCTGGTCAACCTCAACTACCAGAGCACGCCTCCGCCGTCGCAGTTCCCGATCCTGTGCGCCTCGGCGACCAGCTGCGGCAACAGCCTCGCCGGGACCTACTACCTCCTGGTCTGGGGCACGAGGTCGCCCACGCTCGCCGAGCCGCTGCTGGCCGGCACCCGCTGGAGCTCGCTGGGCGGTGCCCAGAACGACGTGTCCAGCGACAACCGTTACATGGGCCAGACCCGTGTGACCGTCCCGGCCTTTCCGAACGGGGTGCCCGCGGCCCGCGTCGACTCGACGATCACGCAGGCGGGCGCGCTCGGCGACCCCTACGGCAGCGGTGTCCGGACCGTCTACTGGGTGCGCGGTGTCGGCCCGGTGCGCATCGTCTTCCAGCACGCGGGCGGCGAGACGAGCCAGTCCGACCTGATCAGCACGTCGCTGACGCCCCTGCCGCTGCCGTCCGACGCCAACCTGCTGCCGCTCGTCCAGGGCCAGACCGCCACGTTCCGCTGGCGCAACAGCCGCCACCTCAAGCAGTGGTCCAAGCAACGCTTCACGGTCTCCCAGGTGGTCAACAACTCCGCGCGGGTGGACGTGACCGGTGTCTCCGGGCCGATCAAGGTCGCCGGCAGCTACACGTTCTCCACCCGCCTGAGCGGTGTCACGAACCTCTCGGCCACCACCAAGGCGGCCACGCGGGCGACGTTCCCGAGGCTCGGGCCGGCGGGTGCCGCGGCCGCCGACCGCCGCCACTTCTTCACGCCCTACGACCTGATGGTCTACGGGTTCAACCCCGTGATCCCCGTCCTGCCCTCGACCGGCGACTCCTGGCGCAGCTCGAGCGGCGGGCGCGACTACAAGGTCTTCGGCGTACGGGGCGTGAGCACGGTGCTGGCTCCGCGCCGGATCACGACCCCGGCCGGCCGGTTCATGGCCATCGGCGTGCGGTCGACGCTGACCCAGGCCGGCTACCCGTTCGGGAGCGGCACGCGGACGAGCTGGTTCGCGCCGAGCAAGGGGCTGGTCAAGCTCGTCTTCGCCCACCGCGACGGCAGCGTCTCGACCGTCGAGCGGGTCAGGTGATGCGCCGCATCGCCGCGGGCCTGGGCCTGGCGTCGCTGGGGGCCCTCGCGCTGGCCGCGCCGGCGTCGGCCACGGTGTACCCGCCGCCATCTCTCACCCTCGACTCGAGCTTCAGTCCGCCCTCGGGCATTGTCCGCAGCGACTTCGTCCCGGGCACGACGTCGACGCCCCACGCCAGCGCGGTCGACGGCAACCGGATCTACAGCGTCGGCGAGTCGGGCAGCGGCACCGCGGGCGACGTGGCGATCGCTGCCCGCCACTCCGACGGGACGTTCGACACCAGCTTCGGCGGCACCGGCCAGGTCGTCGTGCCAGTCGCGGGAGCCGGTACCGAGGACTCAGGGGTCGACATCGTCGTGCTGCCCGACCATCACATCCGGATCCTGGCGACGACAGGCTCGGCCGGATCGTCCAGTCGCGACGGCGCGATCCTCGGCCTGATGCCCGACGGCACCCGGGACACCGCGTTCGGCGCGGCCGACGGCGCGGCCGACGGCATCGTGACCTTCGCCGGGGCCTACTCGCCCGACATCCCGGCGGCGATCGCCGCCGCGCCCGACGGGCGGCTGGCGGTGACCGGCGACGTGGCGCGCAACGGCAACGACGACACCTTCGTCTCGATGTTCAACGCCGACGGGACCCCCAACACCGCGTTCGGCGGAACGGGCACGGTCATGGTGGACCGCAGCGGCAACACCAGCGCCGACGCCGGCGTCGACATCGCCTTCCGGCCGGGCGGCGGCGTGGTCGTGCTCGTGCAGCTCGGGCCTGCGAGCAGCGCCACCAGCGCCCTGCACGCGTTCACCGACAGCGGCGGCGACGACACCGCGTTCGGCAGCAACGGTGACCTGCCGTTGGCCGTGGGGGACGCCCCGACGCTGCCCACCGCGCTGCTGGTCTATGCCGGGCGGCTGTGGGTGACCGGCAGCACCCGGACGGGCGCGGACACCAACGCGTTCCTGGCGCGGGCGGAGGCGGACGGCAGCGGCCTGCAGTCGCGCCAGTTCGACATGCGCGGCCAGCTGATCGCCGCCAGCCAGGCGGTCACGAGCAAGGGCCAGGCGCTGACGGTCGCGCCGGGAACGCCCGACACCCTGGTCGTGGCCGGGTTGGTGGACACCGGGTCGGGCCCCGACTGGGCGGCCGCGGCGTTCAACGACCTCGACGGGAACCTGGTCGACGCAGGCTTCGGCGACGTGGCGATCTCGACTCCCGGTTCCTCGGGGATCAGCGGCGTGAGCGCCGGTGCGGACGGCTGGGTCGCGATCACCGGGCCCTACCAGGACACGGTGACGACCCCGACGAGCCAGAGCACGTACACCCGGTTCGGCGACGCCCGCCTGCTGATCGACGCCGAGAAGACCTGCAACCTCAGCCTGACCGTTAGCCATCCGCTCGAGCTGAGCCTCACGCCGGGCTCGACGGCGCCGGTCGACCTCCAGGTCACCAACGGCGGGACCAAGTCCTGCGGCGGCACGATCAGCGTCCCGTCGCCCTACGGGATGTTCGTCAACGGGGCGCTCGGGCCCATCCCGACGGGGGCCGTGGCGCCGGCGGCGAGCTTCACGGCCACCGGCGTGCAGATCGGCTATCTCGGCCCCCTCCGGGCCCAGGACAGCCTGCGGTTCACGCTGGCCGCGCCGGCCGACAGCGCTCTGACCGACAACGCGGCCGCGCTGCACGTGCGCTTCACCTACTGCGATATCGGCCTGAGCCCGCTGTCGCGCCCGGCGTTCGTTCCCAGCGAGGGAGCGCGCGACTTCCCGCTCACGGTCAGCAACCACGGCACCATCCCGTGCGCCGGCGTGCATGTCGCGGTCTCGGGCGACGGCCGCCGGAGCGGGTCGGAGCGCCCCTACGCCGTGGCCGCCGGCCACAACTCCACCGACGACGTCACCGCGGGCGTTCCCCGCCACGCCCGGCCCGGGACCCGCGTCCACGTGGTCTTCCGCGTGAAGATCCCGGGCGACCCGCAGCCGACCAACGACGCGGTCACGCTCGCACCCCGGCTGCTGGACGTGGGCGACACGGACGCGGCGACGCCGCGCGGGACGGCGCTGACGCTCCACGGGGTCGCCCGGCCGGGCCGCGGCCCGGCGCGCGCGAAGCTCCTGCGGGTCACGCGCGTGAGCGTGGCCGTTCGCCGGCTCGGGGCGGGGTGTCGCTGGCTCGCGTCGACCCACGGGCGTTTCCGGACCCGCCACCTCGCGGCCAAGGCGCCCTGCACCCCGCTGTGGCTGACGGCGCGCGGCACCCGCCACTGGACGTTGTCGACGGGCGGCCTCCCGCGGGGAAGCTACGTGCTCATGTCGCGCGCCACGATCGGCGCCGGCTTCCGCGAGGCCTCGTTCACGGCGCGCGACCGCAATCGCATCGCCTTCCACGTGACGCCCTAACGGCAACGCGCCAAGCCGGTCGTGTTAGGCCACTCGTCCCCAGTTCAGGGGATTGGCCAGGGTGGTGCAAAGGGCCATGATGACGCCACACACACATGACCGGGGCCCCCCAGCCTCGAGACGCGTGTCCCCCGCCTCGCCTCGCCTCGCCCCGGTCTTTGCTCCATCCCGCCCCGACAGCTGCCCTTGCTGGCACCACGCTACGCCTTCCCGGGCCGAGTCTCATCGGGCTGCGCGAGAGCCGATCGGTGCGGATGCTGGTCATCGCCGCCCTCGCGGCGCTCTTCGCGGGCTACGTCCTTCCGCCCGGAACCGCCCTGTGGGCGCACGGGACCGGACAGGCCGACGCCCTGCCCGCGCTGGCGATCCCCACGATCGACTTCCCCGTCGTGCGAGCGCCCTCGGCGCGTGCCGCTGCGGCCGCCGCACCCGCCACACCGCGCACGGCCGCGGCGGGAGGGATGGGGATCCTGTCCGTCCCCGGCCTGGCGCACTCGACCGCTGCCGCGACGGCGAGGGCCGGGGCACCCGGCGTCCTCGCTCCGACCAAGACCTTCACTCGGGTCGTGCGGCGGGTTGTCGTCGCGCGCCGGCTCACACCGACGCGTGTGACCCTGCCGGTCGTCACCAACAGCTACACGACCGACCCGACGGTCGCGCCCAAGCAAGCGGACCCGTTCGCCGGCGTGCCGGTGGTCGACAGCTCGACAGGCCCCGACCCGGTGTTCGCCTCCGACGGCTCGGCCGCACTGCCGGCTTCGACGAGCCCGCTCGACGCGGCTGCGGCGCAGGTGTCCGCCGCCGACCGGCTGTCGGCGCAGGCCGCCGCGGCGCTCCAGCAGGCCGTGGCACCGACACCGACACCGGCGGCGACGACCTACCGCACGGTCACGGGCGGCCCCACCGCGACCGACCCTGCCCCGGCACCCGACACGTCGGCACCGGCGACTCCCGCCACGACGGACCCGGCGCCCGCAGCCGACCCGGCGCCCGCAGCCGACCCGGCGCCCGCAGCCGACCCGGCGCCCGCACCCGACCCGGCGCCCGCACCCGACCCGGCGCCCGCACCGGCTCAGGCGTCCACCGACTCCACGGCACCCGCGGACGCGGCGTCGGCCAGCGACCCCGCGGCGCCCACGACCTCCACGACCTCCACGACGAGTGCGTCCTCGCCCAGCGCCGCCCCGGCCGCGGCTCCGGCTCCGGCCCCCGCGCCGGTCCAGCCGCAGACCACGACCGCGGCCTACGAGCCGGCGACGGTCACGTCCGAGTCGGTGGCGCCCACGGTCGTCGCCGCGCCGGTCAGCGACGCGCTGCTGGGCGCGACCGCCGACGTCCTGACCCAGGGAACGGCGGCGCAGCCGACGGGCCTCTCGCTCGTGCTCCCGGCCAGCGATGTCGTCACCAGCGCCGCCACTGCCGCTGCCGGCCAGGCCGGCCCGCTGGCGGGCCTGGACTCCGCGGCGCTGACCCCGGAGGCCGTCTCGGCCGCCACGGTGCCGGACGGCTCGGCCACCAGCGTCACGCAACCGACCGCGCCGAACGCTCCGCTGCTCACCGGCACGGTCGCGGCCGCGTCGGCGGCGGCCCAGCCGACGACGGGAGCCCCCGGCGTCCTGACCGAGTCCTCGGCGACCGCTCCCCAGAGCTCGCTGACCCCTGCTTCCGTGTCGAGCGAG
>JAWVFY010000355.1:0-6977 GCA_033855575.1 Solirubrobacteraceae bacterium | reverse complement strand
TGGCCCGCGCCTTCGAGGCGCCCGGCCGCGGCTTCCACTGGGGCATGGCGACGTTCCACCCGACGCTCCCGCGCGGCGCGCGGGTGGCGACCGTCCAGAACGGCACGCTCGAGGAGATCGTCATCGGGCCCGCCCGCGAGAACGACGGCACGTTCAACCTGATGGGTGGCCTGCGCACGTCGATGGCCACCTGCGGCTATCACGACATCGCCGAGTTCAACCGCGCCGAGCTGATGGTCGCGCCAGCGCTGCAGACCGAGGGCAAGGCGCTGCAGAACGCCCAGCAGGTCGGGATGGGCTCCAAGGGCGCGTCGGCGCAGGTCAACACGCCGGGGGCCGACGACGTCCACGCCGGGGTCGGGGAGCCCGCGCTGAGCGAGGTATGACCGCGCACGAGGGCGTCGTCACGGAGGCGACGGCGGCGGTCGAGGTCGTCGACGAGTCCCCGCTCGATGTTCCCACGCCCACCGCCGTCGACGAGGTCGTCGTCCTCGACTACGGCGGGCAGTACTCCCAGCTGATCGCGCGCCGGGTGCGCGAGTGCGGGGTGTTCAGCGAGCTGCTGCCCCACCACGTGGGCGCCGAGGAGGTGGCGCGGCGCAAGCCCAAGGGCCTGATCCTCAGCGGCGGGCCCGCGTCGGTCTACGCCGACGGTGCACCGCGGCTGGACAAGGAGCTGCTCGAGCTCGGCATCCCGGTGCTGGGCATCTGCTACGGCATGCAGCTGCTGGCCGTCTCCCTGGGTGGCAAGGTCGAGGGCGCCGAGGTCGGCGAGTTCGGCCGCTCGGAGCTCCGCGTCCACGAGCACGGGCGGCTGCTGGCCGGGCTGCCCAGCGAGCAGACGTGCTGGATGAGCCACCGCGACACGGTCTTCGAGCCGCCCGCCGGCACCACCGCCCTGGCCTCCTCCACCGCCTCGCCCGTGGCCGCGTTCGAATCGGTCGACAAGGGGCTCTACGGAATCCAGTTTCACCCCGAGGTCGTGCACACGCCCTACGGCCAGGAGGTGCTCAAGCGCTTCCTCTTCGACGTCTGCGGCTGTGACGCCACCTGGAGCGCCGCATCGATCGTCGAGGAGCAGATCGACCGCATCCGCGCCCAGGTGGGCGACGGCCGCGTCATCTGCGGCCTCAGCGGCGGGGTCGACTCGTCGGTGGCCGCGCTGCTTGTCCACCGGGCGATCGGCGACCAGCTGACGTGCGTGTTCGTCGATCACGGCCTGATGCGCAAGAACGAGGGCGCGCAGGTCATCGAGACCTTCCGCGACACGTTCAGGGTGCCGCTCGTGCCGGTCGATGCGGAGGACCGCTTCCTCGAGCGGCTCAAGGGCGTCACCGACCCCGAGGCCAAGCGCAAGGCGATCGGCGCGGAGTTCATCCGCGTCTTCGAGGAGGAGGCGGTCAAGCTCGGCGACGCGAAGTACCTCGTGCAGGGCACGCTGTACTCCGACGTGATCGAGTCGGGCGGCGGCACCGGTGCGTCGACGATCAAGAGCCACCACAACGTCGGCGGCCTGCCCGACGACCTGAAGTTCGAGCTCATCGAGCCGCTGCGGGCGTTGTTCAAGGACGAGGTGCGCGCCGTCGGCGCCGAGCTCGGCCTGCCCGAGCGGCTGGTCTGGCGCCAGCCGTTCCCCGGCCCCGGCCTGGCCATCCGCATCGTCGGCGGCGAGGCCACCAAGGAGCGGCTGGACCTCCTGCGCGACGCGGACTTCATCCTCCAGGACGAGATCCGCGGGGCAGGCCTGTACCGCGAGCTGTGGCAGAGCTTCTGCGTGCTGCCCGACATCCGCACGGTCGGCGTGCAGGGCGACGAGCGCACCTACGGCTACGTCGTCGTGATCCGCGCGGTGACCTCCGACGACGCGATGACCGCCGACTGGGCCCGGCTGCCCTACGACCTGCTCGAGCTGTTCGCCGCGCGGATGATCGGCGAGCTGCGCGAGGTCAACCGGGTCGTCCTGGACATCACGTCCAAGCCGCCCGGCACCATCGAGTGGGAGTAGCCCACGGCGCCCACGCGCCGAGCTGAGCCGGACGGGGCGCAGCGCCCCCACGGGCGGCTGTCCGCGGGCGAGGTCGGCGCGCTGGCCGGCGTCTCGGGGACCGCGATCGGCCAGTGGGCCCGCTGGGGCTACATCCGCTCGTCGCACGACGCGGGGGAGCCTCGCGTCTACAGCGCCGAGGACGCCGCCGAGGCGGCGATCGTGGCCGAGCTGCTGCGGCGCGGCGCGGGGCACGGCGCCGTCCGCGCGGCGATCGACCGCCTGGGCGGCTACGGGGCCTGGCCGCTCAGCGAGGCGCGCCTGGCCACGGTGCGCGGAGGCCGGCGCCCGGGGCTCGCGCTGTTCGAGAACGGGCAGTGGCTGGTGCTCGGGCCGCGCGGCTGGCAGGCGGTGGCCAACGGGATCGCGCTCGACGAGGTGCGGCTTCGCCTGCGGCGCGAGGCGCTCGGCTGAAACCGGGGCCCGGCGCAGCGAGGCCGCGCCGAACGTCCTACACTCACATCCTGCCGCGCGCCGTCGAGCGCGGCCTTTTTCACGTGAAGACCTACGTCGCCAATCCCACAGACCGCCAGCGCGACTGGCTCGTCGTCGACGCCACCGGGCTCACGCTCGGGCGCCTGGCCACGCGCATCGCCGTTGCCCTGCGCGGCAAGCACAAGCCGGAGTACACGCCTCACGTGGACACCGGCGACTTCGTCATCGTGGTCAACGCCGAGAAGATCTCGGTGACCGGCAACAAGCTGGCGGACAAGAAGTACTACCGCCACTCCGGCTATCCGGGCGGCCTGAAGGTCCGCACGCTGGCCGAGCAGCTCGAGCGCCGTCCCGAAGAGGTCATCCGCAAGGCGGTCAAGGGCATGCTGCCCCGCAACCGCCTGGCTCGCAAGCAGCTGACCAAGCTCAAGGTCTACGCCGGCCCCGACCACCCGCACGTCGCCCAGAAGCCCCAGACCATGGAGATCGAGGCCTGATGGCCGAGGACACGCCGACCAACGAGACGCCCGCCGACGAGCCCCAGGAGGCTCCGGTCGAGAAGCAGGACGTCGCCGCCGAGGCGCCGGCCGAGCCGGAGGCCGCCGAGGCACCTGCGGAGCCCGAGGCGCCCGCCGAGCCCGCCGACGCACCCGCCGAGGAGCCGGTCGCCGAGGCCGAGGCGAGTGAGCCCGACGCCGACGACGACGAGCCCGTCGCGCCGCGCGAGAAGCCCGCGATCCCGGGTGCCGACCTCGAGGTCGACCTGGTGCTCGAGGGCGAGGATCGACCGGTCGATCCCTACGCCGCCTACGACGAGGACGGGGAGCTGATCCCCGACGCCGCCGAGGAGGCCGAGGATGCCCAGCCCGTCACCGCCACGATCGACCTGGCCGCCGACGCCCGCTACAAGGCGACCGGCAAGCGCAAGACCGCGGTGGCTCGCGTGATCCTCAGGCCCGGCACTGGCGTCTACACGATCAACGGCAAGCCGCTGGACACCTACTTCCCGCGGATCACGCTGACGCGCCAGATCCGCCAGCCGCTCGAGGCCGTGGGCTACGAGGACCGGATGGACGTCGTCGCCCGGCTGCACGGCAGCGGGGTCAGCGCCCAGGCCGGCGCCCTGCGCCACGGGATCTCGCGTGCGCTGCTCGACGCCGATCCCAACCTCCGCGGCGAGCTCAAGCGCCGAGGCTTCCTGACGCGCGACGCCCGTAGCGTGGAGCGCAAGAAGGCCGGCCTCAAGAAGGCGCGCAAGCGCCCGCAGTTCTCCAAGCGATAGCCATCGCGCCGGCCTTGGCCCGCAAGCTCTTCGGGACCGACGGCGTCCGTGGCCTCGCGGGCGAGGTGCTCACCGCCGAGCTGGCGCTGGCACTGGGCCGCGCCGCCAGCGAGGAGCTGCGGTCCGGCCACGCGCCTCAGGTCCTGGTCATCCGCGACACGCGGGAGTCCGGCGAGATGCTCGAGGCCGCTCTCGCGGCCGGCGTCGCCGCCGCCGGGGGCGACGTCCTGCTCGGCGGGGTCCTGCCGACGCCCGCCGCGCCGCTGCTGCTGGGCCGCAACGGCTTCGACCTCGCCGTGGTCATCAGCGCGTCGCACAACCCCTATCAGGACAACGGGATCAAGCTCTTCGGCCCCGACGGCCACAAGCTGGCCGACGCGGTCGAGCAGGCGATCGAAGCGCGGCTGGAGGCCACCGATCACCCGATTCCGCCCCGGATCGGCCGCGTGCGGGCGCTGCACGGCACGCTCGACGACTACCTGCGCGAGCTCCGCGAGCGCTTCAGCGACCTGGACCTGACCGGCGTCGATGTCCTGCTGGACTGCGCCAACGGGGCCACGTTCCGGGCCGCCCCCGAGATCTTCCGCCGGCTCGGCGCCAGCGTCACCGCGATGGCCGACACGCCCGACGGGCGCAACATCAACGCGGGCTGTGGCTCCATCCACGCTGACGCGCTCGCCGAGGCTGTCGTCGCCGGTGGCCACCATGTCGGCTTCGCGTTCGACGGCGACGGCGATCGCGTCCTCGCCGCCGACCGCACCGGCGCGGTCGTCGACGGCGACGAGCTGATCGCGCTGGCCGCGCGCCACCTGCACGACGCTGGGCGCCTCCCGGGCGACGGGGTGGTGGTGACCGTGATGACCAACTACGGCTTCCACAGCGCGATGGAGCAGGCGGGCATCGAGGTCGCGGTCACCGACGTGGGCGACCGCAACGTCATCGAGGAGCTGCGACGTCGCGGCTGGGCGCTGGGCGGCGAGCAGTCCGGGCACATCATCGAGATGGGCTTCAACCCGACGGGCGACGGGATCGCCAGCGCGCTGCTGACGCTCGAGGCGCTGGGCGGCCGCGACCTCGCCGAGCGCGGCGGCATGCGCAAACTGCCCCAGCGGCTGGTCAACGTGCCGGTCGCCGACCGCGACGCGGCGATGGCCTCGGCCGACCTGCTGGCCGCCGCCGATCGCGAGAGCGCCGAGCTGGCCGGGCGCGGGCGGGTGCTCGTGCGCCCGTCGGGGACCGAGCAGCTGATTCGCGTGATGGTCGAGGCGCCCACCAGCGACGAGGCCGAGGCGATCTGCAACCGGCTCGTCACCCTGGTGCGGGCCGAGTTCTAGACTCGGGCGTTCATGTGCGGAATCGTCGGATACGTGGGCGGGCGTCCGGCGCAGGACATCCTGCTCGAAGGCCTCAAGAAGCTCGAGTACCGCGGGTATGACTCCGCGGGCCTGTCGCTGATCGCCGACGGCGAGATCGAGTCGGTGCGCGCGGTCGGCAACCTCGAGAACCTCGTCTCCGCCGTCCGCGCGGCAGGCAGCGGCGGTGTGGCGCTGGCCACCAGGCCCGCGACGACCGGCATCGGCCACACCCGCTGGGCCACCCACGGCCGGGTCAACGAGCGCAACGCGCATCCGCACTTCGACACCACCGATCGCGTGCACGTCGTGGTCAACGGGATCGTCGAGAACTACATGGCGCTCAAGCAGCGCCTGCTCGACATGGGCGCGATCTTCACCTCCGAGACCGACGCCGAGGTCATCGCCCACCTTGTCGCCCACCACCTGGCCCTCGGCAGTCTCGAGCAGGCCGTCTGCGCCGCCTACGCCGAGCTCGAGGGGCACTTCGCGTTCGTCGCCATGACGCTCGACGAGCCCGACGTCCTGGTCGGCGCGCGCCGCGAGTGCCCGCTCGTCGTGGGCCGCGGCGAGGGCGAGACGTTCCTGGCCTCCGCGGTACCCGCCTTCCTGGCTCACACCCGCCGCGTGCAGTGGATCGAGAACGGCGAGATCATCGTCATCACGCCCGAGGGCGCGCGGATCATGACGCCCGACGGGGTCGAGGTCGACCGGCGGATCGACGAGGTCGACTGGGACGAGGAGACCGCCGAGAAGGCCGGCTACGAGACGTTCATGCTCAAGGAGATCCACGAGCAGGCCGACGCGGTGGCCGAGACGATCGCCGACCGCACGATCCGCGAGGACGGCGTCGACCTGGCCGAGGAGGCGACGTTCGACGAGGCGCTGCTGCGCGACGTCGACCGCATCACCATCGTCGCCTGCGGCACGTCCTACCACGCCGGCCTGATCGGGATGTACGCGATCGAGAAGTGGGCCCGCGTGCAGGTGGCGATGGACATCGCCTCCGAGTACCGCCACCGCGACCCCGTCGTCGGCCCGCGCGACCTCGTCATCGGGATCACGCAGTCGGGCGAGACCGCCGACACGCTGGCCGCGATGCGCCTGGCGCAGGAGCGTGGGGCCAAGGTCCTGGCCATCACCAACGTGGTGGGCTCGCAGGCCACGCGCGACGCCGACGGCGTGCTGTTCACGCGCGCCGGGCTGGAGATCGGGGTGGCGGCGACCAAGACGTTCGTCTGCCAGGTCGTCGTGATGTACCTGCTTGCGCTGCGTCTGGCCGAGCTGCGCGGGACCATGAAGCCCGCGACCCGCCGGAGGATCATCGCCCAGCTCAAGCGGGTGCCGTCGTGCATCCAGCAGGTCGTCGCCTCGGCCGAGGCCGACGTCGAGGAGATCGCCGAGACGTTCGCCGCCTCGGAGTTCTTCCTGTTCATCGGGCGCAACGTCGGCGTGCCGGTGGCGTTGGAGGGGGCGCTCAAGCTCAAGGAGATCTCCTACGTCACGACCGACGCCTACGCGGCCGGCGAGATGAAGCACGGCCCGATCGCGCTGCTCGACGAGACCACGCCGGTCATCTGCGTGGCCACCGACTCGCCGGTCCTCGACAAGGTCGTCTCCAACATGCAGGAGGTCCGGGCCCGCGGCGCCCGCGTCGTGGCGGTGGCCACCGAGGGCAATGCGGAGATCGGCGCGCACGCCGAGTTCGTCCTGACCGTTCCCGAGGTCGACTGGATGCTGCAGCCGCTGCTGGCGGTGATCCCGCTGCAGGTCCTCGCCTACGCGATCGCGCGCAAGCGCGGGCTGAACGTCGACCAGCCCAGGAATCTCGCGAAGACCGTCACGGTCGAGTGACCGGCGTCGG
>JAWVFY010000354.1:0-8295 GCA_033855575.1 Solirubrobacteraceae bacterium | reverse complement strand
GGCCACCGCCGCACCTACATCGGCGCCATGCCCGGGACCATCCTCCGGGCGATGCGCGACGCCGGCACCAACAACCCGGTGCTGATGATCGACGAGATCGACAAGATGGGCGCCGACTTCCGCGGCGATCCGTCCAGCGCGATGCTCGAGGTACTCGACCCCGAGCAGAACTCGACCTTCCGCGACCACTACCTGGACCTGCCCTTCGACCTGTCGCGGGTCCTGTTCATCACCACCGCCAACCAGCTCGACCCCATACCCGCGCCGCTGCGCGACCGGATGGAGGTCATCCAGCTCGCCGGCTACACCGAGGAGGAGAAGCTCGAGATCGCCAAGCGCTACCTCGTACCCCGCCAGATCGAACGCAACGGCTTGAAGAAGTCGTGGATCGCCTTCGGCGACCGGGCGCTGCGAACGATCATCGCCGACTACACCCGCGAGGCCGGTGTGCGCCAGCTCGAGCGCGAGATCGGCGCGGTCTGCCGCAAGGTCGCCCGGACCATCGCGGAATCCGACCCCACACGGCCGCGCAAGGGCAAGGTCAGGGTGTCCGAGGCCCGGGTCCGCGAGCTGCTGGGCCGGGCGCGCTTCCATGCCGAGACGCGCCGGCGCACCACCCAGCCGGGGGTGGCCACCGGCCTGGCCTGGACGCCGGTCGGCGGCGACGTCCTGTTCATCGAGGCCAGCGCGATCCCCGGCAAAGGCAACCTCACGCTCACGGGCCAGCTCGGCGACGTCATGCGCGAGTCGGCGCAGGCGGCGCTGACGTGGGTGCACGGACACGCCGGCGAGATCGCCCCCGGCCTGGCCGAGGACTGGTGGGAGACCCACGACATCCACCTGCACGTCCCGGCCGGCGCGACGCCCAAGGACGGGCCGAGTGCGGGCATCACCATGGCCACGGCTCTGAGCTCGCTGATCACGGGGCGGTGCGTGCGCGACGACGTCGCGATGACCGGCGAGATCACGCTGACGGGCCAGGTGCTGCCGATCGGCGGCCTGAAGGAGAAGGCGCTGGCGGCCCAGCGCTTCGGCGTCGGCTGCGTGATCGCGCCCGCTCTGAACGAGGCCGACGTCGACGACATCCCCGAGCACCTGCGCAGCGAGCTCGAGTTCCGCTTCGTCTCCGAGGTCACCGAGGTCCTGGAGATCGCCCTGGAGCGCCCGGCGGCCGCGAGGGCTGGGCGTCCGCGGCGGCGTGCGCGGGTATAGGATCGCCAGAGCCCGAAAGCGACCCAAGGTGAGGAAGTTCTATGGCAGCTAAGAAGAAGGCCGCCAAGGCTGGTGCCGCAGCGGCTGCCCCGTACGTGCAGCGCGTGATCTCCGACGAGGATCTGCGCGACAACGTCCGGGTGGCGGTCGACTCGGCGCGAGAGGCCTTCGCGCGGCTGCAGAACAACAAGAGCACCCCCAAGACGGTGCTCGACGACAAGAAGTTCCACCGCAGCGTCTCGGACGCGGCGACCGCGCTCAAGGACGCCAGCGACTCCCTGCGCGCGGGGCCCAAGAGGCGCAAGCGCAAGGGTGGCCTGCTGCGCAAGCTGCTGCTCCTGGCCGTCGCCGGCGGAGTCGCGGTGGCCGTCAGCGAGGACCTGCGCAGCAAGGTGCTCGACACGCTGTTCGGCAAGGAGGAGGAGTTCGACTACACCTCCACCACCCAGCCCAGCAGCCCGCCCCCCGCGCCGAAGACCGAGGACGCGCCGGCCAACGCCGCGTCCTAGCCCGCGCGGCGGACATCAGTCGTCTTGCGAGAGGGCGCCGGGGGCGCCCTCTCGTTCGTTCTGGACCACCATGCCGGTGACGTCGCCGAGGGCGACCGTGCCGTCGGCCGTTCGCGCCCGCAGCGTCACGCGGTCGCCGTCGGCCAGGAAGCTGCGCTCGGCGCCGCCAGCCAGCACGAGGGGCTCGGCCCCGTTGTGGGTCAGCTCGAGCAGGCAGCCCTCGCTGCCGCGTTCGGCGCCGCTCACCGTGCCCGAGGCGAAGAGGTCGCCGGGACGGATCGCGGCCCCGTTGCTCGCGGCGTGCGCGAGCTGCTGCGGGAAGGTCCAGTACAGGCCGCGGGCGTTGCCGGCCGAGATCCGCTCGCCGTCGAGCAGGACCTCGAGGTCGAGGTCGAGCGCCCACGGGTCGGCGGGTCGCAGGTGCGGAGCGGGCGGCGGGTCCTGAGTCACCGGCGCGACCCGGGCGCGGTCCAGGGCGTCGAGCCCGACCACCCAGGCGCTGATCGACGTGGCGAACGACTTGCCCAGGAACGGGCCGAGCGGCACGTACTCGAAGCGCTGGATGTCACGGGCGCTCCAGTCGTTGACCAGCACCACGCCGAAGATCCGCTCGGCCACGTCGTCGATGCCCAGCGGCTCGCCCACCGCCGTCGCCGGGCCCCCCGCGACCACGCCGAGCTCGAGCTCGAAGTCCAGCGCGCGCGACGGCCCGAACGCCGGCGCGCCGTCGCCCGGGCGGAACCCGGCGGGGCGGCGGACGGGGGTGCCCGAGACGACCACCGTGCCGGCGCGGCCGTGGTAGGCGATCGGCAGGTGGCGCCACGCGGCGGGCAGCGCCTCGCCGTCGGGTCGAAACAGGCGCCCGACGTTGGTGGCGTGCTCGAGCGACGCGAAGAAGTCCACGTAGTCGCCGACCGTGAAGGGCAGCAGCAGGCCGACGCTCCCGATGGGTCGCCGCGCGCGGTCGGCGCGCCCGTCGTGCAGCAGATCGGCGACGGCCTCGCGCAGCGCCGCGCCCGCAGCGCGCCCGGCGGCCAGCAGCGGATCGAGGTTGTCGGCCTCCAGGACGCTGCGCGGCAGACCGGCGTCGTCGAGCAGCCCGGCGGCCGCGAGTGGGCGCAGCGCGACGCAGTCGTCCTCGAAGCGGACGGCGATCCCGCCCGGCGCGCCGCTGGGTTCGGCGAACGCGCCGAGCGGCAGGTTCTCGATGCCGTACCCGCCGGTCATGCGCTGCTGGCGCTGCTGGCGGCGTAGGCGTCGAGGAGCGGCTGGGTGCGCATTCGGATCTGGCGCGACAGCGCGATGTGGCTGGTCGAGCGGCGCACCGAGTCCGTGTGGACCATCGTGTTGATGATGTCCTGGAGGTGCTCGGGATCCTTGGCGACCACGCGGCAGAGCAGATCCTGGTCGCCGCTGGTGGCGTGGGCCTCGAGGACCTCGGGCACGCGCCGCAGCTGCTCGACCGCGGTGTCCAGCCGCCCCTGGATGATCTCGAGGGAGACGAAGGCGAGGATCGGGAAGCCGACGGCGACGGGATCGATCTCGGGGCCGAAGCCGGTGACGACCCCGCGCCGGACGAGCTTGTCCAGCCGCGCGGTCACCGTCCCGCGCGCGACCCCCAGCCGCCGGGCGACCTCGAGCAGGCCGACGCGGGGATGGTCGGCCAGCAGGCGGACCAGCCGCGCGTCGAGCTCGTCGACTTTGATGGTCATATTGTTCAGTCTCTTTCCTCAAACGCCCGCAGAATGCGGCGATCTGCCCATCTAATCTGGACAGTCTTGCATGGCGGACGGCGATCTGCTGCTCTATGTGCATGTTCGAAGAGGCCCAGCTGTACTCGCCGGCCACCCGGGGCGAGGACGGCAAGGTGCGCGTCCACCTCGGGCAGGACCATCCCGGCTTCAACGACCCCGCCTACCGGGCCCGCCGCGACGCGATCGCCGCGGCCTCGATCGACCACCGGCGCGGGGACCCGGTGCCGCGCATCGACTACGAGGAGCCCGAGGAGGCGGTGTGGCGCACGGTGTGCGCGGAGCTCGCGCCCAAGCACGAGCGCTATGCGTGTCGCGCCTATCGCGAGGCCGTCGCCGCACTGGCGCTGCCGTGCGACCGGATCCCGCAGCTCGACGAGGTCAGTGCGGGCCTGCGCCGCCTGACCGGCTGGTCCTACGCGCCCGCGCCTGGGCTCGTGCCCCTGCGCGAGTTCCTCGGCGCGCTCGGCGACCGGACGTTCTACTCGACGCAGTACATCCGCCACGCCAGCGAGCCGCTCTACACGCCCGAGCCCGACCTGATCCATGAGGTCATCGGCCACGGCAACACGCTGGCCCATCCCGACTTCGCGCACGTCAACGAGCAGGCCGGGCTGGCCGCCCTGCGCGTGCACACCGACGACGCGCTGCAGTTCCTCGCCGACGTCTTCTGGTTCACCATGGAGTTCGGCGTCCTGTGGGAGGACGGCGAACTGCGCGCATACGGCGCCGGCATCCTGTCCTCCTACGGCGAGATCGAGGAGTTCCGGTCGATGGAGATCCGGCCGATTGACTTCCTGGAGATGGGGACGATCGACTACGACATCACCCACTACCAGCGCGTCCTGTTCGCGGCCGACTCATTCGCGCACATGGTCGACGCGGTCGGCGGGTTCTTCGCGGAGTTCGACGACGACACGCCGGCCCGGCTGCGCGCCGGCGCCGGGCTGGCGGCCGCGTAGCTCCGAGCGCCGGCGCGCCACGAACTGACGAAGTCGCTCCCCAGCGACCACTTCGTCAGCCGATGGCGCGTGGCCGCTCGGGCCGACGTCAGGTCACCGGGCGCTCGAGCAGCGTCGAGAGCACGACCTGGGTGTGGGTGCGGATGACGCCCGGCGCTTCGCGCAGGCGCTCGAGCGTCTCCTCGAGGTGCGCGGTGTCCTGCGCGCGCACGTGCAGGACGGCGGCGGCCTCGCCCGCGACCGTGTAGGCGCCGGTGACCTCGGGATGCCCGCTCACCGCGGCGCTGACCTCGGTGCCCGACATCCGCCCCTCGCAGACCAGCGAGACGATCGCGTGCGTCGGCCAGCCGACCATCGCGGGATCGACGAGGGCGGTGTAGCCGCGGATCACGCCCGCGGCCTCCAGGCGGTCCACCCGCCGCTTGACGGCGGGCGCCGTCAGCGCCACGTGACGGCCGATGTCCTGATACGACCTGCGGGCGTTCTCGCGCATCAACGCAACGATCTGCTGGTCAACGGCGTCCATGACCACCATGATACGCGTGAATGCGCAACGAACAGGCATTGCTCGTTGCGTGCGACCGGAGGACCATGTTCCGTATGAGCGTCGACACCGCCGTCCACCCCGTTGCCCCGCCCGCCGGCGAGGACTACATGCCGCTGCACGGGATCCATCACGTGGAGCTCTACGTCGGCAACGCCAAGCAGGCCGCCTACTTCTACGTCCACGCCTTCGGCTTCCGCCAGGTGGCCTACGCGGGTCTGGAGACGGGCGCGCGCGACCGCGCGTCCTACGTCCTGCAGTCGGGACGGATCCGCCTCGTCCTCACCGGCGCGCTGGGCTCGGACTCGCCGATCGCCGAGCACCATCGCAAGCACGGCGACGGCGTGAAGGTCATCGCGCTCGGCGTGCCCAGCGCCGACCGGGCCTGGGAGGAGGCGACCTCGCGCGGCGCCGAGGGCGTCACCCCGCCGCACGCGATCTCCGACGAGCACGGCACCGTCCGGCTGGCGACGATCAGGACCTACGGCGAGACGCTGCACACGTTCGTCGAGACCGGCTCCTACGACGGGCCGTTCCTGCCGGGCTACGAGGCCCGATCCGAGCCGGCGCGCCCTGAGGATGCCGAGATGCTGCTGACCATCGACCACATCGTCGGCAACGTCGAGCACATGGATCCGTGGGTGGCCTACTACGAGAAGGTCTTCAACATGCGCGAGATGATCCACTTCTCCGACGAGGCGATCTCGACGGAGTACTCGGCGCTGATGTCGAAGGTCGTCGCGAGCGGCAACGGCGTCGTGAAGTTCCCCATCAACGAGCCGGCGCAGGCGCAGCGCAAGTCGCAGATCGAGGAGTACCTGGAGTTCTACGAGGGCCCGGGCGCGCAGCACCTCGCGCTGGCCACGCGCGACATCGTCGGCACCGTCGCCGAGCTGCGTCGGCGCGGCGTGGAGTTCCTCGACATCCCCGCGGCCTACTACGACGACGTCACCGGGCGCGTGCCCGAGGTCGAGCCCCAGCTCGCCGACCTCCGCGAGCAGGGGATCCTGGTCGACCGCGACGACGACGGCTACCTGCTGCAGATCTTCACCAAGCCCACGGGCGACCGGCCGACGGTGTTCTTCGAGATCATCGAGCGCCACGGCGCGCGCGGCTTCGGGGACGGCAACTTCAAGGCGCTCTTCGAGGCGCTGGAGCGCGAGCAGGACCGGCGCGGCAACCTGTAGCCATGCGCTACGCCACGCTCGGAGAGATCCCGCCCAAGCGCCACTCGCAGGTCTGGCGCGACAACGGCGGGGGAGCCAACGGCAATCGCCGGCTGCTGGTCGAGGAGGTCCTCGGCTACGAGGGCTTCTCGGGCAACGAGTCGATCCTCTATCACCTGGACTCGCCGTGCCGGCTCGACGACGTCGGCGCGTTCACGCCGATCGAGCGCGAGGAGTGGGTGCCCGAGACACACGTCCATCGCCTGGCCGACACGCGGCCGATAGACGCGGCCGGCGATCCGCTGAGCGCGCGGCGGCTGCTGATGTTCAACGCCGACCTCGAGGTCTGGGTGGCCAAGCCCGACGCGGCGATGGCCGGCTTCTATCGCAACGGCGAGGGCGACGAGGTCGTCTACGTCCATCGCGGTGGCGGCGTGCTGCACTCCGTGTTCGGGTCGCTGGCGTTCCGCGAGCGCGACTACGTCGTGATCCCGCGCGGTGCGACGCACCGCTGGGAGCCGGCGGGCGACGTCGAGCAGCACTGGCTGGTCTTCCACACTCCCGGGGAGATCGAGACGCCCAACCGCTACCGCAACCGCTACGGCCAGCTGCTCGAGCACGCGCCCTACTCCCAGCGCGACTTCCACGGGCCGGCGGCGCTTCAGACCTTCGAGGACCACGGTTCGTTCGACGTGACTGTCCGCGTCCGCGGCGGTCACCAGGCCTACGTGCTCGACCGCCACCCGTTCGACGTCGTCGGCTGGGACGGCTACGTCTACCCCTACACGTTCAACGCGATGGACTTCGAGCCGCGGGCCGGGCGCTTCCACCTGCCGCCGCCGGCCCACCAGACCTTCCAGGGCCCGAACTTCGTCATCTGCACGTTCGCCCCGCGGATGCTCGACTGGGACGAGACCGCCGTGCCGCTGCCCTACCACCACTCGAACATCCAGTCCGAGGAGGTGATGTTCTACGCCGACGGGGACTACGCCGCCCGCAAGGGCGTCGACGTCGGCTGCATCACGCTGCATCCCAGCGGGCTGCCCCACGGCCCCCAGCCCGGGGCGGTCGAGAAGGCGCTCGGCTCGCGGCACACCGACGAGCTCGCGGTGATGTGGGACACCTTCAAGCCGCTGCACCTGACGCCGCTGTGGCGCGCGGTCGACGACCCGGCCTACGCCTACTCCTGGAACGAGGATCGCGCCCCGGCGCGATGAGTGCCGACAAGGCCGAGCTCAGAGTGATCAGCGTCACAGATCGCCCTCGCACGGACGGTGATCATGCGGCTCGCTGGCCGGTCCACGGCCGGAGGACGTCGCGAGGAGGCCGCTGTGCAGCATCTCATGCTCCGACTCGACCGGGTTCTGGTCCGGCGTCGGTGGCTGGTGCTCGGCGCCTGGCTCGCGGTGCTCGCGGTCGCGGTGCCATTCGCCGCGCGGCAGTCCGAGCACCTGACCGGCGGGGGCTTCGGCGTCCCCGGGTCGCAGTCCCAGCAGGTGGCCGACCGGGTCGCCCACGACTTCCGCGGCGCGGGCGACGCGTCGCTGGGCGCCGTGCTCGTCTCCCGGCCGGGGGCGACCGCGGGCGACGTGCGCGCCGCGCTGGGCCGGATCCGCGCAGCGGTCGCCGGCACCGCCCACGTGAGCCTGCCGGCAGGAACGCTGCCGCGGGCTCAGCGGCAGGCGGGCCGCCCGACGATCATCGTCCCGTTCGCGACCACGGTCGACGACGTCCAGAGCACCGACGTGGCCAGCGCGCTGCGCAAGCGGCTGGGCATCGCCGGCGGCGTGACGGCGTCGGGGCCCGTCGCCGTGCACCTCGTCGGCCAGGGGGCGCTGTGGGCCGGCCTGCAGGACGTCTCCAAGCGCAACCTCGCCAGCGCGGAGGCGATCGGCTTCCCGATCGTGGCGCTGATCCTGCTGGCCGTCTTCGGCTCGCTGGCCGCCGCCGCGCTGCCGTTGGCGCTCGGCCTCGTCAGCGTGCTGATCACGGGCGGGGTGATCTTCGAGCTCTCGCGCGTCACCGAGATGTCGGTGTTCGTGACCAACATGGCCTCGATGGTCGGCATCGGGGTGGCCGTCGACTACTCGCTGTTCGTGCTCTCGCGCTACCGCGAGGAGGTGCGGGCCGGCCTCTCGCCCGAGCGGCGTC
>JAWVFY010000353.1:0-2619 GCA_033855575.1 Solirubrobacteraceae bacterium | reverse complement strand
ACGCCGATTCCCAGCACGCCGCGAGTGGTGCACGCCGCGCCCGGGCCGACGCCGACGAGCACGCCGGCGGCGCCCGTGCGCATCAGGTGCAGGCCGGTGTGGTAGCTGGCGCAGCCGCCGACGACGACGGGCACCGGCACCTCGCGGCAGAACTCCTTGAGGTTCAGCGGCGGACGTGCGGGGTCGGCCGAGACGTGCTCGGCCGAGACGACCGTGCCCTGGATGACCAGGACGTCGAGGCCGGCGTCGAGCGCGAGCTCGTAGTGGTCGCGGACCCGCTGCGGGGTCAGCGACGCGGCGACGACGACGCCCTGCTCCTTGATCTCCGCAACGCGGCGGGCGATCAGCTCGGGCTGGATCGGCTGGCGGTAGATCTCCTGCATCTCCCGCGTGGCGATCTCCTTGGGCAGCTGGGCGATGCGCTCGAGCTGCTCCTCCGCGTCCTCGTAGCGGGTGTAGATGCCCTCGAGGTTCAGGACGGCCAGGCCGCCGAGCTTGCCGACGATGCCCGCCGTGCGCGGCGAAACGACCCCGTCCATCGCGGAGGCCAGCAGCGGCAGCTCGAAGCGATAGTCGCCCAGCTTCCAGGAGATGTCGACGTCGTCAGGGTCCCGCGTGCGCCGCGAGGGCACGATCGCGATGTCGTCAAAGCCATACGCGCGGCGGGCCTTCTTGCCACGCCCGATCTCGATCTCCATCAGTGCATCCTAGGTTCGGCGCCGGACGAAAAGACCCCGCAGACGCGCGGGGTCGGGGGACAGCGAGGCACGTGGTGGCGGCAACCGTTCACGCCCGATCGATGCTAGCAGCGAGGCCGGTGCCGGCCCGGCCCGCGCAGGCCCGGAAATCCCCGCAGGGAGCGGGCTCAGCCCACGCCGGCGGGGGCGTCGAGGCGCTGGACCTCGATCTCGCCCAGCAGACGCTCGACCGCGCGCGGGTCGATCAGCCCGGCGCCCAGGCGCCCGGTCGACTCCGCGCCGCAGGCCACGGCCCGGCGCAGGCACTCCTCGGGGCGCTCGCCGACGTAGCGGGCGGCGACGTAGCCGGCCAGGAACGCGTCGCCGGCGCCGACCGCGGCGACCGCCTCGCGCGGCTCGATCCACACCCGGTGCAGCACGCGCTCGCCGTCGACCTTCAGGCTCGCCACGCACCCGTCGGGCACGGTCATGATCGCCTCGCCGGCGCCGAGCGCGACCATCTCGCCCACCGAGGCGACCCGGTCGTCCTCGTCGTTGAACTCGTGGCCGACGAGCTCCTCGGCCTCGTCCACGTTCGGGGAGATGACGTCGGGCTCGGCCCGGACGGCATGGCGCATCGGCTCGCCCTCGGAGTCGATGATCGTGGTGACGCCGACCTGACGCAGCTCGCTGATCAGCGAGGCGTAGATCGTCGTCTCGACACCCCGCGGCAGCGACCCGGCGAAGACGACGATTTCGGCGCCGCGGGCCAGGTAGAGCAGCTTGTCGCGAAAGAGCTCGATCTCCAATTCGCTGATTGCGGGCCCGCGCTCGTTGATCTCGGTCTGCTCGCCGGAGGTCGGGTCGTGGACGGCGGTGTTGGTGCGCGACTCCTCGCGCACGCGCACGAAGTCGTTGAGGATCGACTCGGCCGTGAGCTGGTCGACGATCCGGGTGCCGGTCGAGCCCCCGGCGAAGCCGGTGGCGATCACGGGCTGGCCCAGCGTCTTGAGGGCCCGCGCGACGTTGACCCCCTTGCCGCCGGGCATCGTCGTCTGGTCGACGGTGCGGTGGCGGCGCCCGAGCCGGAAGTTCGGCACGGACAGCGACTTGTCGATCGCAGCGTTGAGGGTGACGGTGATGATCACGGCGCCTCGGGCTCCCGCACCGCACGGCGCGCCCGCATCAGGCGACGCCGCAACAGCACGAGCAGAACGGTACACGCCACCAGGAACCCCAGCAGCACCAGGGTCCCCGGGTGGCCGAGCCAGGCGCGGACGCGCTGCGGGACGGTCGGCCGCGGCACGCGACGGGCGGTGACGAGGTCGGTGCGGCCGACCACCTCCCCGCGGCGCAGCGCTTCGACGACGCCCACGCGGGTGCCGGCCGGCAGCGGACCCTGCACGTCCTTCGGTGCGCCGACGACGCGCAGCGTGAGCCGCTCGCCACGCCGTGTCACGGCGCTCATGGTGCGCGCGGCGGCCAGCGGCGCGCGCGTGTCGCCCTCGTCGCGCACTCCGACCGTGGTGAGGATCTGGCCTTCGCGGACCGCATCGGTGCGCTGATAGAGGCTGAGGCCGTAGCGCAGCAGCGCCAGCGAGTCGGCATCGCGCGTGCCCAATGTCGGATCGCCGAGCACCGAGCTCAGGACGCTCACGCCGTGGGCGTGAGCCGCTCCGACCAGCACGTACCCCGCGGCGAGTGTGTGCCCCGTCTTGACCCCGTCGACGAATCCGAAGCGCCCCACCAGGTCGTTGCGGTTGACGACCTGACGCGGGCGACTGCCGCTGTGCAGCACCGCGCTGGGCTGGGCGGTGATCTGGCGGATGAACGGGTTGCGCCGCAGCAGCAGCGCCATCTCGACGAGGTCGCGGGCCGACGAGTGGTTGCCGCGCTGGTCGAGGCCGATCGGGTTGGCGAAGTGCGTGTCGTGCAGGCCGAG
>JAWVFY010000352.1:0-7557 GCA_033855575.1 Solirubrobacteraceae bacterium | reverse complement strand
GAGGCGGAGCTCATCCAGGGCCACCTGCTCGAGGAGGGCGTCCCGAGCCTGCTGCAGCGCACGCGGGGCTTCGATGTCCCCGACATGCTGGCCGCCGGCCCGCGCGACGTGATGGTCCCGGAATCCGGCGCGGCCGTCGCGCGGGAGGTCCTGATGGAGGCCGAGATCATCGACCCCGCGACCTCCGCAGTACCGGGAACCCGCGCCTACCGCGTGCTCGCCGGCCTCCTCGGCGCGGTCGCGCTGGTGGCCGTCATCGCCTGGCTGGGCACCGACGTCCTGACGTAGTGAGCGGGCCGTCAGCGGCCGGGACCGAAGCGGCCCTGCCCGGCGACGATCCCCGCGAGGTGCGCGCGCCAGGTCCGCTCGGTGTGAGCCAGCGGCCGGCCGTCGAAGGCGTTGACGAGCGCCTGCTTCGGGCCCGCGGGATCGAGCTCGATCGCCAGCCGCACCGCGGCCTGCTCGCCCTGCTCGCGGGCCAGCAGGTCGACCAGCGTCCCGCCCAGCAGCTGGGCGTCGCGGATGCCGGGCGGAAAGCGGGGCTCGCCGCCCTCGTGCATGCGCCGGGCGATCGCCGGCCGCGCGAACGCGGTCTGCCCCGAGAAGTACTGGGCCGCGCCGGCGGCCAGCCAGGCCCAGCGCACGTAGCGCACGAACGTGCCCACCCGGAACGGGGGCGGCAGGCGGGTGCTGTTGGCGCCGATGGCCAGCTGCGTGTAGAGGGCGGCGGGGGCCAGCAGGTTCATCTCCCGGGAGCCGGGCACGCTGGACGCTCGCGCCTCGAGCACGCGCGGGGCGAGCACGTGGATCTCGTCGTGCTGGAACCAGCCGACCAGGTAGCGCCGCGCCGCCGGCGCGGTCAGCCGGCGGATGATCGGGAGGTAGGGCTGGGCCAGCGAGAGCGACACCGGGCCGCCGTGGACGATGACCGCGACGTGGTCGGGCAGCTCCGCGAACCCCTCGCCCAGCCGCTCGCGCGTTCCCTCCAGTAGCTCGAGGACGCCGACGACGTCGTCGCTGTCGTGCTCCTCGTGGCGCGCGGTGAAGTGCGGGCTGGTGGTCTCGACCCAGGCCACGCGTCACCGCGGCCGGTGGCCGGTGACCTCGACCACCTGCTGCTGCGTCGGGCGGTTCTGCCAGGGGATCATGGGCTGGTGCACCAGGCCGAGCGGGCGGAAGCGCAGCGCGTCGAAGCAGGCCTGCTGGTCCATGTTGCCGCAGTTCTCGCCGGCCAGGGTCGGATCGGCGTAGAGCTTGGCGGGATCGATGGCCAGCGCGGCGGTCAGCGACGCCCGCAGCGCCGTCCGACAGCGCGCCAGGTTGCCGTTGCCGCACCAGCGGACGTGCCACTTCCCGCGGACCGCGCTCGGGGCCAGCACCGTGCGCAGGTCCTTCGTGACGAAGCCCCACCAGCCCTCCTCCCAGGACGAGCCGAGGTGGTCGTGCCCGTTGCCGTGGAAGGTGTTGGGGATGTCGGGCAGCAGATGCTGGTCGTAGCGGGCGAAGAGGGAAGCGCCCATCCGCGGCTCGAAGATCGCCTTGGGGAGCGTCTGGAACCACGCGTCCATCAGTTCGACGGCGGCCGCCTGGTCGTAGTGGCCGTCGCGGTTTCTGTCGATCCGGTGCGAACCGGACTTGACCCACGCGCGCAGCGTCTTGACAGCGGCGGCCTGCTTGGGATCGCTCGGCGTGCCGACGATCTTCAGCACCCACGGGAGCATCTTGTCGCCGCGCAGGTCGGCGGTCGCGGCATCCTCGGCGGAGTCGATGACGTCGGTCAGCGCCAGCTTGCCGTGCTTGGCCTTCAGCCGCGCGTTGAGGCGGTCGCTGAGCAGCTGCGAGCGCCACAGCGGCGTGTACTCCGAGCCGCCGCAGCAGTGGTGAGCCTGCTTGTTGTTCCAGCTGACCAGCGTCGGCTGGTTGATGGCCTGCGGGCGCTGGGCCATCGGCTGGTAGGTGGTCAGGTTCGTGTTCGGATCGAAGCCCTTCCACTCGGTCTTGGGCGACCAGCGGATCGGCAGCAGCCCGTTGACCCCCGCCGGCCGGATTGGGTTGGCGCCCGTGTTGATGTAGCCGATGTCCTTGTTGTCGGTGTAGAACCAGTTGAAGGTGTAGCCGACCTTCATCGCCGCGCGCTGGAAGCTCTGCACGTCGTGGACCTTCTGCGGGTCGTTCCAGTCCTCGAAGCCGGGAGCCGAGTCGAGCTCGTGCATGTAGGTGGCGCGCTCGCGGGTGTAGACCACGGGGACGCCCTTGATCGTCGCCCGGGCGACGACGAGGCCGATCTTGGTGCGCAGCACGCGGAAGGTCGCGGACCCGGCGGCGGTCTGGTCGGCCAGGCTCGGGGTCCAGCTCTCCGTGCGCTCCAGCGTCTCCATCGGCTGACAGCCGCCGCGGTACTCGTAGGCCGTCGAGTCGATCGTCGGCTTCGAGCCGTCGGTGTTGCAGAGGTTCAGCTCGTAGACGTCGGTGATGTCCTGGCCGGCCGAGGTCGCGCTCCACGCGTAGTCCTCGCCGCGCCCGATCTCCACGTAGGGCCCGGTGCCGGGGATGTTGGCCCCGCGCACATCGAAGCCAGGGCCGTGGGCCTCCACGCCCCACCAGATCTCGGGCTCGAAGTAGGCGGCCTGGGAGCCGAAGACGGCGAGCGGATGGCCCGTGGCCGAGTGCTTGGCCGACACGAGCAGCGCGTTGGAGTCGCTCGTGGGGAAGCGCATCAGGCCGGCGTAGGGACCGGTCGCCCGTTGCGTCGCCGGGGTGTCGGGCTTGCCGACCTCCGTGGAGACGAGCTTCAGCGAGCCCGGGTCGGGCAGCGCGACGCTGCCCTTGATCGGGCGTCTGGGGATCTGGCCGTAGGGGAAGCCCTGGGCCCGCGTCGCCGTCACCGGCGCCTCGGGATCGTTCTCGCTGCGGAAGTCCTGCCAGACCTGCATCCCGCGCTTGGCTCCGAAGCGCTTGATGTCGGCCATCAGCCGCTGGACCTGGTCGATCTCGTCGCCCCCACCGTTGCCCAGCTGGGCACCGATCAGCGACGCGGAGTTGAGGACGTCGGTGACCTTCCACGGGTCCGGGCCCTGCGGGCGGTTGATGGCGGCGTACTCGACGGGCATCAGCGACGGGTCGAGCTTGGCCTGGGCGATGTACGCGTTGACGCCGTCGCACCACGCCTGCGCGTCGGCGATGAGGTTCGCGCCATCGGCGCCGTAGAGCTTGGGCATCTGGTCGAGCTGCTGCTGGAGGTCCGCCGGCGTGTACGGGGCGGTGTTCCACTGCTCGTGGTCGGTCTCGACGTTGGCGCCGCCGGCGAACGAGGCGAGCTCGGAGTTGCCGTAGTGGCGCAGCACGTCCATGAAGAAGAGCCGGTCCTCGGCCTCGGCGTAGCCGATCCCGAAGGCGGTCGCCGCGCGCGTATCGCCGTAGACGTGGGGGACGCCGAAGCTCTTGTCGCGGACGATCGTGACGTCGGTGCGCCCGCCGGGGTTGTAGGTGCGCGCGACGTCGCCGGGCTTGACCCCGAAGTTCGCCTCGGGGAAGTACTTGCCGATGTCGGCGTCCTGGAGGCCCGGTGCGGCGTAGAGCAGGTTGGTGTAGAGGTCGCGCTGGTCGGAGAAGTGGTCGGGGGCGGTCCCGTTGGCCTCGTACTGCCCGGCCTGCAGGGCGTTGGCCACGCCGGCCTCGCCCGGGGGGATGATGTGGAAGAAGCGCCCGTAGGGGCCGCTCGGGTCATAGGCCGTCGGAGTCGGTGCGGCGGCCGCGGCGGCGGGCAGTGCGAGGGCCAGCACGGCGCAGATGAGTGCAGAGGTTCGCGGCAGCTCGAACATGGCGGGAACCTACTGCGCCATGCGCGCCTCGTACGCCAGTTCGGTGACGATCCCCATCCGCGTGAGGATCGCGTCGGCGTCGTGCAGGTCGGTCGCGTCGCGGACGGCCTGCGCCAGGCGGGCGGCGCTGTGCATCGCGGCGTCGGCGTCGAGGAGGAACAGCACGCCGGCCAGCGGGGTCAGCTCGACGTGGCGGCGCCCGTCGCGGATGGCCACGCGGCCGGTCTCGCCGCGGGCGCTGCGCAGCGCGGTCGCGCTGGCCTCGGTCGGCACGGCGGCGACGATCGGCGCCAACCGGTCGGCCTGCTCGCTGGTCAGGGCCAGCGCGCCGCGCGCGCCGCCGGCCGCCCACACCTCGGCCAGGCGGGCGGCGACCTCGGCGGGGGTGAGCTCGCCGTCGCAGCCTGCGCCCCACAGCCCCGCGGTCACCGGCAGGCCCACCGAGGTCGAGGCCGCCAGCAGCACCGCGTCGGCCAGCGGGCTGCCGAGGCCCGGCTCGTCGCCGTGGGCCAGGACGTCGCCGCCCACGTCGAGCAGCACCACGTGGTCGCAGCCCAGCTGGCGCGCCGCATCGCCCAGGGCCGCGCCCAGCGCCCGCGGCCCGGGGTGCGGGTCGACGAGCACGACGTCCTCGCCCGTCAGCTCGGCCACCCGCGCCTCGGCAAAGCGAAAGCCGCCGCGCCCGGTCGTCTGCGGCCCGGCGACCGCGACGGCGTCGTTGAGCGGTCGCGCGCCCGAGATCTCGGCCAGCGTGCGCGGGCCGGGCAGCGGGTCGACGACGCGCCGCTCCCAGGTCAGGCCGCCGACGACGGCCTGCAACCCCAGCCCGCGCGCCATCTCCGCGCAGGCCAGTGCGCCCACCACGTCACCCCCGCCGCCGATGCCGACGACGAGGAGCCGCTTCGCGTCAGCGAACGCGCCGCTCAGACCAGCGCGGGAACGCCGCCGTTGACGATCCCCTCGATCTCCTCGCTGGCCCGCCCGAACTCGTCGTCGGAGAGCACCGGGGTGCCCTCGAACGGCAGGTCGCGCGGGATCTCCAGCCAGGAGCGACAGCCGCCGAACTCCTCCTTGACCTTGACGGTCACGGGGCGGGGGATGCGGTACGTGCGCAGCAGCACGACGTGCAGCGGGTGGCGGCGCTTCCAGGCCAGCCGCTTCTCGGCGTAGTCGCTGGTCCACACGTAGAAGGGCGACAGGGCGTCGACCGTGCGGGGATCGGTGACCGTCCAGTGCGCGGCGACCTCGGCCCAGGCGCGGATGCGGACCCGGTCGGGCTGGGCGATGCCGCCGTCCTGGGCGAGCGCCTCGGGGGGTGGCTCGCCCTCGGCCCATACGCCCTCCTCGAGGGCGCGGCGCAGCTCGGGCTGGTGGGACGCGCGCACGAGATCATTGCGCTGGTGGTCGAACGTGGGGTAGAGGAAGAAGCGCTCGTGCTCGACACGGAAGTGGCGCTGGGGCTCGCGAATGCCCCCCTTGCGCAGTGTCAGCAGCTGTTCACCTTCGGCAAGCGCCCGGACGGTGACCGCCCATTCCTTGAAAGCAATCGGCATGGCAGAGTGTGGTTTTCGGTGAGAGGAGGGAGTCGGACAGATCCGGCGCGCCGGTCGGAGATTCCCGACCTGCCACCGGGACACTTGATCTTTTCACGGAATTCGCGAATTCCAAAACACTCCTGCAAATTCCGGGCTTATTCCAGCCGACGCCCGGCGAGGCCCTCGGTCACCTCGAGCAGGGCGGCGAAATCGGCGTCGCCGAGGCCCCGGCCCATCGCCGCGCTGAGGACCTCGCGGACCGCGGCGGCCGCCGGGAACCCCACGCCGGCGGCCTGCCCGGAGTCCAGGCACAGCCGGACGTCCTTGAGCATGTGCTCGAGCTTGAACAGCGTCGTGTAGTCGTGGGCGCGCATCGGCCCGGCCTTGAGGCCGAGCATCGCCGAGCCGCCCGAGCCCGCGCCCATGACCGCCACGAGGGCGTCGAGGTCGACCCCCGTGGCGGAGCCGACGAGCAGCGCCTGGGCGAGCGTGCTGGTGTTGGCTGCCGCGACGGCGTTGTTGATGACCTTGATCTGCTGGCCGTGGCCCACCGGCCCCGCGTGGACGATCAGCTCGCCCATGGCCTGCAAGAGCGGCCAGGCGCGCTGGACGTGCTCGGGCTCCCCGCCGGCCATGATCGTCAGCGTCCCGTCCTGCGCCTTGGGCGACGAGCCGGTCACCGGGGCGTCGACGAACGCGCCCACCCGCGCCGCCAGCGCCCGCGCCGCCTCGGGGCCGATCGTCGACATGTCGACGAACAGCGTGCCGTCGGCGGCTGGGCGGACCGCGGCGCCATGCTCACCCAACAGCGCCTCCTGCACCTGTGGCCCGTCGACCAGCATCGTGATGACGATCTCGGCCTCGATGTCCGCCGGTGTCGCGGCGACCTGGGCGCCGTGCTCGGCCGCCCAGGCCTCGGCGGTCTCCCGCGTGCGGTTGCAGACGACGAGCTCGTGCCCGGCCCGTCGCAGGTTCGCGGCCATCCGCGAGCCCATGATCCCCAGCCCGATCCATCCGACGCGCATGTCCCGATCGTATTCGGGAGGCACGATTTCAGTCTTGGTGACCGATGTCGTCCTTCTCGACGCCGTGCCCGCCGCCGCCCGGCGTCTCCAACCGCAGGCGATCGCCGACCGCCAGCGTCCCGGAGACCTTGGGCGCGCACGCCTCCCCGTTGATCGAGGTCCGGCCGCGGGCGCCGGGGGAGCCCCCGGCGGCGCCGCGTGGCGCGTGCCGCCGCCGCTCCGCGATGACCGAGTACGTCATCGGGGCCAGCGCCTCGATCTCCCGCACCACCCCGTCGCCGCCACGGAACGCCCCGGCGCCGCCGCTGCCCCGGCGCAGCTCGTAGCGCACCACCCGCAGCGGGAACTCGAGCTCGAGCGCCTCGACCGGCGTGTTGAGGGTGTTCGACATCGCCACGTGCACGCCGCTCGGCCCGTCGGCGTCCGGGCAGGCGCCCTGGCCGCCGCCCAGCGTCTCGTAGTAGGTGAAGTCGTCGTTGCCCAGCGTGACGTTGTTCATCGTCCCCTGGCCGAGCGCCCGGCCGAACGCGGCCAGGACGAGGTCGGCCACCCGCGAGGACGTCTCGACGTTGCCCCCGGCCACCGCCGCGGGCGACTGGGCGTTCAGCAGCGAGCCCTCGGGCGCGCGAACCTCGATCGGCCGGTAGGCGCCGGCGGTCGGCGGGATGTCGGGGTCGGTGAGGACCCGGACCGCGAAGTAGCAGGCCGACCGGGTGACCGCCAGCGGGCAGTTGAGGTTGCCCTCGTGCTGGGCCGCGCTCCCCGCGAAGTCGAGGACCAGCCGCTCTCCCTCGACGATCGCCCGCAGGCGCAGCTCGAGGTCGCCCTCCCGCGCCTCGAGGACGTCGCGTGCCTCGTAGGTCCCGTCCTCGATGACCAGCAGCGAGGAGCGCATGCGCCGCTCGGAGTAGTCCAGCACGGCGATCATCGCCTCGCGCAGAGCGCGCTCCTCCATCGCCTCCAGCCGGGCCACCCCCACCCGGTTGGCCGCCAGCTGGGCGCGGAGGTCGGCCGTGCGCTGCGCGGGCTGGCGCATCAGGCCGGCCAGCTCCGCGATCGCCGCGTCGTCGAGCACCCGCGGCGCGATGACCACGCCCTCCTCGCCGAGCGTCGTCGAGTCGGCGGGCATCGAGCCCGGCTGGCGGCCGCCCACGTCGGCGTGGTGCGCGCGGCTCG
>JAWVFY010000351.1:0-6023 GCA_033855575.1 Solirubrobacteraceae bacterium | reverse complement strand
ATGAGCTACGCCGACCTCGCCGTCGCCCTCGACACGACCGTGCCGGCCATCAAGTCGCTGCTGGTCCGCGCGCGGATCGGCCTGGTCGATGCCGTCGAGGCGCGAGACGCCGACTGCGCCGACATCCGCCACGACCTCGCCGCCTCCTACGACCGCGGCGTGCGGGCGAGCGGGAGGGCGCGGCGGCACCTCCGCGACTGCGACGGCTGCACCAGCTACCGACTCCAGCTGCGCGCGGTGCGTCACGGGTTCGCATCGCTGTCGCCCGCACCGGCGGCCGGGATCCTGGCCAAGCTCCTGGGGCTGGGCGGATCCGGCGCCGCCGCGGGCGGCGCCGCGGCCGGCTCGGGAGGCACCGCGGCGATCGGCGGCGGCGCGGCGGCGGCCGCCAGCATCACCAAGGTCGCCGCGCTGGTCTGCTGCGCGGCCGCCCTGACCGGCGGCGCGGTCGAGGTCGGCCAGATCGCGCGCCCCTGGTCGCACGGTCACCGGGCGGGACGGCATGCCCAGCACGCCGCGATCGGTGGCGCCCGCCTGATCACCGGGGCCGGCCTCGCACCGGCTCGGGCGAACCTCCTCGACCTCCGTGCCGCCAGCCAGACCAAGCGCGCCGCGACGGCCGAACGGGCGGTGGGGCCCACGCTCGCGACGCGCCCCGACAACGGCCCTGGCGGCGCCCTGGCTCCCCCCGACCCCGTCGCCACCCCGACCGTGAGCCCGACGGGCGACCCGGGCGCGGCGACCGGCACCACCGATCCGGCCGCGAGCTCCGGCACGTCCGGCGCCACCACGGGTAGCAGCGCCTCGGGATCCGGATCGACCGCCTCGTCGTCAACGGACACCAACGCGTCGGACACCTCCTCGTCGACCGGCTGGGGCACACCGTCCGGTGGCGGCTCGGACACCGGCACCTCCTCGTCGGGATCGTCGCCCTCCCCGACCGGGACCGGGACGAGCTCGGGCAGCCCGTCCTCTGACAGCTCCGGGTCGTCGACCGCCAGCGGATTCACGCCGGGCCACCCGTCGTTCTGACGCATCCTCCGCCCGCGCGGCCGGCGCGCTAGGTTGCGGCTCATCGCGCCCTCCCCCGCCACCCTCGACCACGAAGAGGTGCTCGTCCGGCGCGGGACGCGCTCTGGGCTGTTCACGGTCGTCGCGGTGCACTCCACGGTGCTGGGGCCCGCCCTGGGCGGCTGTCGCATGTGGCACTACGACGACGCGCGCGCGGCGCTGCGCGACGCCCTGCGCCTCTCGCGGGCCATGACCTTCAAGTCCGCGGTGGCGGGCCTGCCGTTGGGCGGCGGCAAGGGCGTGATCATGCTCGACGGCCGCGAGCCGCCGCCTTCGCGCGAGGCGGTCCTGCTGGACTTCGCCGACACCGTCGAGGCTCTCGGCGGCCACTACATCACGGCCGAGGACGTCGGAACCTCGGCCAAGGACATGCAGGTCATCGCCCAGGCGACCGGCCATGTGACCGGGCTCTCGCGCCGGCGCGGTGGGTCCGGCGATCCCAGCCCGTTCACCGCGCTCGGCGTCCGCGCGGCGATCGGCGCCTGCTGCGAGCGGGTCTTCGGGACCGCGTCGCTGAAGGGACGCACGATCTGCGTCAGCGGCCTGGGCCACGTCGGGATGCGCCTCGCCCGCGACCTGATGCGGGCCGGCGCACGGGTGCTGGCCACCGACATCGACCCCGCCAAGCGCGCGGGGGCAACCGCCGCCGGGGCTCGCTGGATCGCGACCGGGAAGGCCCTCGGCGCCGCGGTCGACGTCTTCGCTCCGTGTGCCCTGGGCGGCGTGATCGACCAGGAGACCGTCCCGCTGCTGCAGGCGCCCGTGGTCGCGGGCGCCGCCAACAACCAGCTGGCCGACGATGCCGTCGCCGGCCTGCTGCGTGCGCGGGGCATCCTGTGGGCACCGGACTTCGTCGCGAACGCCGGCGGGATCATCAACATCGCCGTCGAGCTCGAGCCCGCCGGCTATGACCCGGCGCGCGCCCGGGCCCGGGTGGGCGAGCTCGGCGACACGCTGCGCGGGATCTTCGCCGCCGCCGACACGGCCGGTACCTCGCCACTCGACGCGGCGATGGAGCTCGCGCGGCGCCGGCTGGCCGCAGCGGCCTGAGCGCCGTCAGCCGCTGCCGAAGCCGGCGGGCCGCTCCACGCCATCCGGCAGCCGGCCCTCCTCGGCGAGCTTGTCCAGGTGCGCGGCGAGCGTGACGGCGGCCGCGGGCCGCAGTGCCTCCGGCGCGTCGTCCCAGACCCGCGCCAGCAGCTCGTCGGCACCGCGCACGCCGTCGCCGAGCGCCTCCACCAGCCGCCGCTCGCGATCGAGCCGGTGGCCGATGTACTCGCCGAGCTTGGCCTGGGGATCCTCGACCGGGGGCCCGTGCCCCGGACACAGCAGATCCAGATCGAGCGCCCGCAGCCGTTCGAGCGCCGCGAGGTAGCCGCGCAGCGCGCCGGGGTCCGGGGCGACGAACACGCTGCCCTGCCCCAGCACCGCGTCGCCCGTGAAGCACGCGGTCCCGGCGACGAACGCGAGGTGGTCAGGAGCGTGACCGGGCGTCGCGATCGCGGTCAGCGGCCCGAACGCATCGCCGTCGGCCAGGCGCACGCCGGCTCCGGGGAACGCCATGGCGGCGACGGGCGCACCGGTGGCCGACGCGAGCGCCGGGACGGCCTCGCTGTGGTCGGCATGCCCGTGGGTCAGCGCGATGCCGGCCGCCCCGCCACGCACGGCCGCCTCGGCGACCACGGCCGCGACGTGCTCGTCGAGCGCCGGGCCGGGGTCGACGATCCAGCACGGGTCGCGCCCGAGGATCCAGGTGTTCGTCCCGCTCAGGGTGAACGGGCCGGGGTTGTCGGCACGGATCAGCGCGATGTCGTGGCTGGCCGGGTCGCCCACGCGGGCGACGCTAGCGAAGAACGTCTGAAAGACGCTCTAAACCGCGGCCGACGGGCGCGGCTCGGCGTACTTGCGGATCCGCCGCTCGAGATCGAGCTCGGACTCGAAGTCCGCGTCGTCGCCGTGGTGGAAGGCCACGCCCTTGCGCTCGAGCATCTTGACGAACAGCTCCACGAGATGGCCGTCGAGCTGCGTGCCGCTGACGCGGCGCAGCTCGGCGACGGCGTCGGCCGGCGAAACGGGCTCGCGGTAGGAGTCGCGCGCCGTCATGACGTCGTAGGTGTCGGCGACGGAGATGATCTTGCTCAGCAGCGGGATCTCGTCGCCAGTCAGGCCGCGCGGGTAGCCCGTGCCGTCGATCTTCTCGTGGTGGGCGAGGATGATGTCGGCGACCGGGCCGTAGCCCTCGACTCCGCGGACGACCTTCGCGCCCTGCGCGGGATGCTTCTTGACGATCTCCCAGTCGGCGTCGTCGAGCTTGCGATTGGCCAGCAGGATGTGGTCGGGGAAGATGAACTTGCCGATGTCGTGCAGCAGCCCGGCCGTGTGGACGAGGTCCTGGGTCTCCGCGTCGCAGCCGTACTCGCCGGCGATCTCGCGCGAGTAGCGGGCGACCGCGGCGCAGTGCCGGGCGGTCATCTTGTCGCGCAGCGACAGCGTCTGGAGCATCGCGGTCAGCACGCCCACCTGCAGCGAGGCCAGCTGCTTGGTCCGCTCGCCGAGGGTCTCGGCGCGCTCCCTGGAGAGCAGCAGCTCGCGCAGGAGGTACTGATAGAGGACGACGACGCCGACGAGCAGCACCATGGCGACGCTGCCGCCGTGCGCGTGGGCGTAGACGATGCCCGCCGCGAGCAGGGCGACGGCGAGCTGTGACGGCAGGATCGGCGCGTAGATGGAGCGCGCGGACCGCCAGAACGGCTTTCCGTCGACAAGCTTGTGCGTGATCGCCACCTGCACGAAGTTCACGAGGTTCGCGACGATGAACGCCACCACGACGACAACCGCGAAGTTGGCGTCGCGGGGGCCGACGTGCATCGCGTGGCGGAGCAGCTCGGCAACCCCGCCTCCGACCAGCGGATAGACGAGGAACGTCGCCAGGTTGCTGACCACATAGACGCCCTTGGGGCGGCGCTGAATCGCGTCGGCGCCGGTCGTGACGATGCCGATCGCTGCGGCAGGCACCGGTCCGAGCAGAACCATCGCCAACCCGATGGCCAGGAAGGAGCCGGAGATCGTCAGCACGCGGGTCTCGACCTCGAGACGGTCGCCGACGAGCGCGAAGCCGAGCAGGAACAGGAACATCCCGACGCTCCAGCTGCCGACGTGCCAGAGCAGCACGGCCGCGGCGAACGCGGCGGCGCACTGGATCAGCGAGACGGCGATGGCTCCCCGAACGGCCCTCATCTTCCCCTGTCTATCGGCCAGTCGCGTTGTTCCTGTAATAGCGCAGTTTAAACGCAACGAGGCGCCCGGTGGGCGCCTCGATCGCGAATCAAACGGCAAGGTTCTCGGAGTTAGCTCTTGAAGCTCATGTCACCCGTCCTTTGGAGTCCGTTCTGGGGAACAGCCTGGCCAGGGGAATGTGCTCGGTTTGGGCAGGGTTGGGAAGCGGTGTGGAGGTATCGCGGTGCGATCTCTCCCAAAAGCGCACAAAACCTCCCGTCGGTGAGCGAAACGGCGCGCATCGCCGATGATCGCCCCATGACCACGCGCGAACTGCTGCGTCGCCAGGGCTTCCGCCCGCTGGCGGTCACCTACGGGCTGAGCGAGATCGTCGACTGGCTGACGACCATCGCCCTCGCCGTCCTGGTCTACGACGCCACGCACAGCGCACTCGCGACGACGGTCCTGTTCGTCTCGTCGAAGTTCATCCCCGCCTTTGGCGCCCCCGCCCTGACCGCGCGCGTGGACGGCATCTCGCCCCGCCGCACGCTGCCGGTCCTGTACGCCGCCCAGGGGATGGCGTTTCTCGGGATGGCGCTGCTCAGCGCGAGCGTCGCCGGCGTCGTCCTCCTGGCCGCGATCGCCGGCGGCGCCGCGCTGGTGTCCCGCGCGCTGGTGCGCGCGGCCGTCGCGGCGCTGCTGCCCGACCCGGACGAGCTGCGCAAGGGCAATGCCCTGCTCAACGTGGTCTTCTCGACCGCGTTCGCCGTCGGCCCGGCGGCGGCCGGCGCGGCGGTCGCGGCGGGCTCCTCGCAGATCACGCTGGTCGGTGGCTCCGCGCTGCTGTTCGTGATGGCGCTCTACGCGGGCCTCTCGCGCCTGCCCGCACTGACCGTGTCGGAGGCCGAGGCCGGCGATGGCTGGTGGACCAAGCTCCGCCGGGCCATCGACCACGTCCGGGGCGAGCAGTGGCTGGCTCGGCTGTTCGGGGCACAGGCCGTCCTGCTGGTGCTCTTCACGATGATCCCGCCGATCGAGGTCGTCTACGCCCGCCGCGAGCTGGGCACGACTGCGGCCGGTATGGGGCTGCTGATGGCGTCGTGGGGGATCGGCGCCGTGGGCGGAAGCGCGATCTTCGCGCGCGCCTCCAAGCTGGGCATGATCCCGATCGCCCTGGCGTCGACCGCGGCGATGGGCGCCTCCTACCTCGGCATGGGCCTGGCGGGGACGCTGCCGCTGGCCTGCGCCCTCTCGATGCTCGGCGGCATCGGCAACGGCATGCAGTGGATCGGTTTCGTCACCGCCGTCCAGGAGCGCACGCCCGGCGAGCTCCAGGCGCGCGCGATGGCGCTGGTGGAGTCGATGGGCGCCGCGGTCCCCGGGATCGGCTTCACGCTGGGCGGTGTGGTCGCCGCCGCCTCCACCGCGCGCTTCGCCTACACGCTCTCGGGCACAGCGATCCTGGTGGTGGTGGGCGTGGCGGTCCTGGCTGCTCGCGGGATCGCCCGCGTCGCACCGCAGCCGGTCGCGGCCTGACACGCCGTCGAGCGCCGATGCGCAAGGATGGGCGCGTGGCGCCCATCGACCGCCTCAGCGCCCTCGACGCCGCGTTCCTCGACCTCGAGACGCCACGCGCACCGCTGCACGTCGGGTGGACCCTGCGCTTCGGCGGGGCCCCGCCGTCGATCGCCGTCCTGCGGCGCCATCTCGACGCCCGGCTGGATCGCGTCCCACGC
>JAWVFY010000350.1:0-3869 GCA_033855575.1 Solirubrobacteraceae bacterium | reverse complement strand
TGATGACAATCATCACGGGCTCGAGGATCGACGTCAGGGCCTTGACCGCGGCCTCCACTTGGTCCTCGTAGAAGTCGGCGATCTTGCCGAGCATGGTGTCGAGCGCGCCGGTCTCCTCCCCCACGCTGACCATGTGCCCGACCATCGTCGGGAAGATGTCGGCCTCCTTGAGCGGCTCGCCGATCGTCCCGCCCTGCCGGACGTTGGTCAGCACGTCCTCCATCGCCTTCTCGACCACCCAGTTGCCCGAGGTCTTGCCGGTGATGTCGAGCGCCTGGAGCAGGGGAACGCCGGCGCCGATCAGCGCCGAGAAGGTGCGCGACCAGCGAGCGAGCGCGATCTTGTGGACGATCGTGCCGATCTTCATGGGCAGCTTGAGCCGGAACTTGTCCCAGCGCTCGCGCCCGCTCTCGGTGCGCTTCCAGCGCTTGAAGCTCCAGAAGCCGCCGGCCAGGATGAACGGGATGAGCCAGCCGAAGCTGGCCGACAGGTGCGACATCGTCACGGTGACCTGCGTGATCGCCGGCAGCTTGCCGCCGAACTGCTTGAAGACGCCGGCGAACACCGGGACGATGAAGGTCACCAGCGCGAACAGCACGATCCCCGCGAAGCTCAGGACGACGGCCGGGTAGATCATCGCCGCCTTGATCTGGCGGCGCAGGGCGCTGTCCTTCTCGAGCTGGTCGGCGATCCGCAGGAGCGCCGAGTCCAGGACGCCGCCGACCTCGCCGGCGCTGGTCATCGCCACGAACAGGCGGTCGAAGATCTTGGGGTGGCGGGCGAAGGCCTCCGAGAGCGGCAGGCCGGCCTCGACGTCCTTGCGCACCGCGATCAGCGTGCCGGCCAGCTTCTCGTTCTCGGTCTGGACCTCGAGGACGTACAGCGCGCGCAGGATGTTCATGCCCGAGCTGACCATCGTGGCGAGCTGGCGCGTCATGATCGCCAGGTCGTCGGCCTTGACCTTCTTGAGGAAGCCGAGGTTGATCTCCTTGGAGGCGTGCTTCTCGGCGATGTCGAGCACGATCAGCCCGCGCGTGCGCAGCTGGTCGGCCACCACCTGCTTGGAGTCGGCCTCGACCTCGCCGCCGGCGAGCATGCCGCCGACGTCCATCGCCTTGAAGACGAAGGTGCTCATGCGGCCAACGACACCGCGCCGAGGAGCCGGCGCAGCTCGTCGGGGGTCGACGAGCGCTGCTCGGCCAGAGCCTGCGTGATCTTCCCGGCGCGGACGAGGCCCGCCAGCGCCGCATCCATCGTCTGCATGCCGGTCTGCGATCCGGTCTGCATCGTGCTGTAGATCTGGTGCGTCTTGCCCTCGCGGATGAGGTTGCGCACGGCGGCCGTCGGCACGAGCACCTCGCACGCGGCAACGCGGCTCGCGCCGTCGGCGGTGGGCAGCAGCTGCTGGGTGACGATCCCCTGCAGGGCGACCGAGAGCTGCGTGCGCACCTGGCCCTGCTGAGCGGCCGGGAAGACGTCGATGATGCGGTCGATCGTCTGCGGCGCGTCCTGGGTGTGCAGGGTGGCGAAGACGAGATGGCCGGTCTCCGCCGCGCTGAGCGCGGTGTGGATCGTCTCGAGGTCGCGCATCTCGCCGACGAGGATCACGTCCGGGTCCTGGCGCAGCGCGCCCTTCAGCGCGGCGGCGAACGACGTCGCATCGGAGCCCAGCTCGCGCTGGTTGACGATGCACCGCTTGTGGCCGTGGAGGAACTCGATGGGGTCCTCGATGGTCATGATGTGCTCGTCGCGCGTCTCGTTGATCGCGTCGATCATGGCGGCGAGCGTGGTGGACTTGCCCGAGCCCGTCGGCCCGGTGACGAGGACGAACCCGCGCGGCTTCTTGGTCAGGTCGTGCACCACCGGCGGCAGCCCCAGCTCGTCGATACCCGTGATGCTGAACGGGATCAGGCGAAACGCGGCCCCGAGGGCGGCGCGCTGGAAGTAGGCGTTGACGCGGAAGCGCGCCTGGCCGGGAATCGTGTAGGCGAAGTCGAGCTGCCAGTCCGTCTCCAACCGCTGGCGCTGGTCGTTGGTGAGGATCGAGTAGACGACCTCGCGCGTGTCGGCGGAGTCCAGGACCGGATAGTCCTCGAGGGCGGTCAGTCGGCCGCGCACGCGGATCGTCGGGTGCGCGCCGGCGGTGATGTGCAGATCGGAGGCGCGTCGCGAGACGACGTCGAGGAGGAGGTCAGCCAGGTCGAAGCGCATGTGTTCGGTGCATCGGGTGCGCAGCACGCCCGCATGGAGCCGCGAGGCCAGCCCTGGACGAATGTCGGGGCGAGCCGGCGGCGTCCACCGCGGGGTTGACTCCGGGCGACACCGGTAGGAGGATCGGCGCGGTCCGCACAATGCCGACACAGGAGGGACGTCAATGTCACGAGTCATGGCCGACTGCAGGCGCTTCGAGAGCGAGAAGAACTGCTCGGTGACGATCATGGGCGAGCCCGACGAGGTCGTGACGGTCGCCGCGCGGCACGCGGTCGCCGAGCACGGCCACGCCGACACGCCCGAGCTGCGCGAGCAGATCAGCGCGATGCTCGAGCCTGTCTCCGACTACGCCGAGGAGCGTGTCGCCGAGCCCTTCCCGGCCTGACAGCGGCCCCTGGCGCGGGGCCGGGCTACCCGCTGGATCCGGTGACGCGGGCGACCTCGGCGATCGAGGTCATCCCCATGCGGACCTTCTCGAGCCCGTCCTCGCGCAGACGGCCCATGCCTTCGGACATCGCCACCTGGCCGATCTGGTCGGCCGGGGCGCGCTGGATGATGAGCGAGCGGATCGCCTCGGTGACCGACATGACCTCGTAGAGGCCGAGGCGGCCCTTGTAGCCGGTCGAGTTGCAGCGCTGACAGCCGACGGGCTCGTAGGCCTCGACGTCGGCGATCACGTGGAAGCCGTGATCGGCGAGGACCTCAGCGGTGAGGATCGTGCGCCGCTTGCAGTGGCTGCAGAGCGTGCGGGCCAGCCGCTGGGCGACGACGCAGTCGATCGCGCTCGAGACGAGGAACGGCTCGATGCCCATCTCGATCAGGCGGGTGATCGCGCTCGGAGCGTCGTTGGTGTGCAGCGTGGACAGCACCAGGTGACCGGTCAGCGCAGACTCGACGGCGATCTGGGCCGTCTCGCGGTCGCGGATCTCGCCGACCATGATCACGTCGGGATCGGCGCGCATCATCGAGCGCAGCCCGGTGGCGAAGTGCAGCCCCGCTCTGGGGTTGACCTGGACCTGCGTGATGCCCTTGAGCTGGTACTCGACCGGGTCCTCGATCGTGATGATGTTCTTCTCGGGCGTGTTGAGCTCGGTCAGCGCGGCATACAGCGACGTCGACTTACCCGAGCCGGTGGGCCCGGTGACCAGCACGGCACCGAAGGCCTGGCCGTAGGCACGGCGGAACCGGTCGCGCTCGGCCGGTGCCATGCCGAGCTTGTTGAGGTCCATCGCGACGTTGTCCTTGTCCAGGATGCGCATGACGACCGACTCGCCGTGGACCGACGGCAGCGTGACGACGCGCGTGTCGACGTGATGGCCCTCGACGGTCAGGCCAACGCGGCCGTCCTGGGGCAGCCGCCGCTCGGCGATGTCGAGGTCGGCCATGATCTTCACGCGGCTGATCACGCCGGCGATCATCCGCTTGGGCACGTTGGCGGTCTCGACGAGCACCCCGTCGATGCGGAAGCGCACCCGCAGCTGCTCACCGTCGGGCTCGAGGTGGACGTCGGAGGCGCCCCGCGTCACCGCCTGCTCGATGATCTGGTTGACCAGCTTGATGACCGGCGCGTCGGCGGCGCTCTCGCGCAGGGCGACGACCTCGGCGGGGCCGTCGGTCTCGTCGGCCGCCTGCTCGTCGGCGGCGTCGTCCGCGTCGCC
>JAWVFY010000349.1:0-2646 GCA_033855575.1 Solirubrobacteraceae bacterium | reverse complement strand
TCGTGAACATGCTCGACCGCGAGCGCGCCGACTTCTTCCGCGTGCTGGAGTCGCTGAAGGAGGCCTTCGGCGCGCATGTCGTGGCCACCGAGATCCCGATCGGCTCCGAGCAGGACGTCTCCGGCGTCATCGACCTCGTCGACATGAAGGCCTACCGCTACGAAGGCGCGGCCCGCGACAACTGCAGCGAGATCGAGATCCCGGCCGAGCTGCAGGAGCTCGCCGAGGAGTACCGCGAGAAGATGATGGACGAGATCTGCGAGGTCTCCGACGCGCTCATGGAGCGCTACCTCGAGGGCGAGGACATCGCCCACGACGAGATCGTCACTGCGCTCAAGGACGGCACGAACCACGGATCGCTGTTCCCGGTGGTCTGTGGCGTGGCGACCAGCAACCTGGCCACCAACCGCCTGCTCGACGCGATCGTCGAGGACCTGCCCTCGCCGGTCAAGCACGGGGGCCTGAAGCTCCCGGAGATCACCATCGACCCCGCCGACGAGGGTGCCGACATGTTCGCCTACGTCTTCAAGACGCGGGCGGACCAGTTCGCCGGGCGGATCAACCTGTTCCGGGTCTACCAGGGCGTGATGGGCCACGACACGCACGTGCTCAACACCCGGAGCCACGCCAAGGAGCGCATCGGCCAGCTGCTGCGCTTCGAGGGGCGCGAGACACCGCACGCCGACGAGTTCGGGCCGGGGGACATCGGCGCGGTGGCCAAGCTGAAGGACACGCGCGCGGGGGACTGGCTGGCCGCGCGTGACGAGCCGATCTCGATGCCGTCGATCACGCTGCCCGCACCGGTGATGGCGTTCGCCATGGAGGCCCAGGGCGACGAGGACAAGGTCTACACGGCGCTGCGCCGGCTCCAGGAGGAGGACCCGACGATCGACCTGCACCGCGATTCGCAGACCGGCGAGCAGATCGTCGCCGGGCTGTCGCAGATCCACGTCGAGGTGATTGTGGACCGGCTGAAGTCGCGCTTCGGCGCCGAGGTCACGCTCAAGCCGCCGCGCGTGCCGTACATGGAGACGATCCGCAAGCCCGCGCGCGCCCACGGGCGCCACAAGAAGCAGTCGGGCGGCCGCGGCCAGTTCGGCGACTGCCACATCGAGCTTGAGCCCGTCGACGGCGCCGACCTCGAGTTCGTCAGTCGCATCAAGGGCGGCGTGATCCCCACGGGGTTCATCCCCGCCGTCGAGAAGGGCGTGCGTGACGCGATGGCCCACGGCGCGGTGGCCGGCTATCCGGTCAAGGGCGTGCGGGTCATCCTCGTCGACGGCAGCTACCACACGGTCGACTCGTCAGAGCAGGCGTTTCGCACCGCGGGCTCACTGGCCATGAAGGAGGCGCTCGCCAACGCGGGCTCCGTCCTGCTCGAGCCGATCATGCTGGTCACGCTGTCGGTGCCCGAGGAGTCGGTCGGCGATGTCATCGGCGACCTCAACTCGCGGCGCGGGCGCCCGCAGGGCATGGAGCCGTCCGGCGCGATGACCGAGGTCAAGGCCGAGGTGCCGATGAGCGAGATGCTCACCTATGCGCCCGACCTGCGCTCGCTGACCGGCGGGCGGGGCGAGTACACGATGGAGTTCGAGCGCTATGAGGAGGTCCCCGCCCACCTGACCGCGAAGGTCGACGCGGTGGCGGCGCACTAGCCTCGTCTGGAGTGGCACGCAAGTCGATCACCACCAGCCATACGGTCGTGGCCTGCGACGTCTGCGGGCGCCGGCTGCTGCGCGGCGAGCGCTCCGAGACGTTCATCGCCGGCGGATCGCGCCGGACGGTCTGCGAGCTGTGCACCGCGCGGGCGGCCCACGAGGGCTGGCTGCGCGAGGGCCTCGACGATGTCGGGGTGCGCCGCAACGGCGGCGGGCGCTCGCGCTCGCTGCTCGGGCGGCTGCGCAGCCGGCGCGATGCCTACCTGGCGCGCGCCGAGGAGGAGGAGGCCGAGCCGATGGCCCACGAGCGCTATGAGCGCTCGCGCGCCCAGCGCACGGCGCCCACCGAGCCGCGTCAGCCGCGCGAGGTCCACGCCGTGCCCACCAACGCCGAGCTCAAGCTGGCGCGCGCCGTCGAGGTGTTCAACGCCTCCGAGCATCCGCGGACGATGGCCGGCGTTGCCCGCTCGCTGGGCGAGCCGTTCGTGACGGTGCTGCCCTCGCCGACCGAGGGCGCGGTCGTCTCGGTGCTCTTCGGGTGGGAGCTGACGTGGTATCGCTTCGAGGTCGATCTCGGCAACGAGGCCGCAGGCGTGCGGATCACCGATCAGGGCTCAGAGCTGGCGGAGCTGTCCGAGCACGACCGCAGCCCGAATGCCGCCGCGCAGGCGGATGGCACCGTGGCGCTCGTCAGCTAGTCTGCCCCGCGGCCGATGATCTACTGCGTGATTCCCGAAGAGATGGCGGACGAGCTCTACGACAAGCTCGCCACCTACTACGCCGACGATGCCAACGTGCGCGTCATCATCGACCGGCGCAAGGGGGAGCGCCGGACGGGCGAGACCGCCGAGGAGGAGGCCGAGCACCAGCGGATCATCCGCGACCGCCGGCGCCGAGGCATCCCCGGGGAGTTCCCGGCCATTGACGCCGAGTAGCGGTGGGTCGCTTCGCGCCCCACCCGCTCCACACGTCCCGGCCTCCGGCCGGG
>JAWVFY010000348.1:0-7267 GCA_033855575.1 Solirubrobacteraceae bacterium | reverse complement strand
CGACGCCGGGGTGCAGTTCGTCGAGCTGCTCGACCACGGCGGATCGGAAGAGGTCTTCACGCCGGTCTTCGCTCCGTACAAGCTGGTGATCTACGACGCGGCCGGGACGATGATCGGCGCGCACATGCTCGACCCCACCGGCCTGCGGATGGCGGCCGCCGCCGACGCCCCATACCTGATCTCGACCGCGGCCGCCGACGCTGCGCTGGCCGTCAAGGGCGACGAGAAGCTCGACGTCGCGCTGCCGCTGGGCGCCGGGCAGGCGTGCTTCGAGGCCAACCCCAACCCGCCCGCGTTCAACTGCCTGACGTGGGGAACGATCACCAAGCCGGTCCCGACGAACTCGATGGGTTCGGGGTCGGCCAACGGCCCCGTTCCGCCCGCGGGTGAATCCGACCAGCGCCAGAGCAACGACACGGTGATCGCCGCTGCTCCGACGCCGAAGGCCGCAAACCGCACCGCGTCGAGCGGCGGCACGGGCACCACCACGCCGCCCATGGCGTTCGGCGGGCTGACCTTCACCTCGCGCAGCGCCCGGGTCGACGCCCACGGCCGAGCGGCTGTTCGTGTGAGCTGTCCGGTGGGCACCGACGGCAGCTGCACCGGGCGGCTCGCGCTCACGCGGTCCTCGGGCGGCCAGGCCATCGGGCACTCGAGCTTCACAGTGGCCTCCGGCAAGCGCGCGACGATCCGCGTCAAGCTGTCGGCCGCCGCCCGGCGCCGGCTGCGCCACGACGGCAAGCTCTCCGCTCGCGCCCGCGCCGTCGCGCACGACGACGCAGGCTCGGCCCGGACCACCGCGGCGCGGCTCAGCCTGGTCGCTCGCACGGGTTGAGCCATTGGGAAAGCGTTCAGGTCCCGGTCACGACCGGGTAACCGTGCGGGAGACAGGGGGCGAAAGGGTGCCGGCATGCCCTCCCTCACGGTTGTCCCGCGCCCCCGCCCCCGCCTGCTCCTGAGCGCCGGTGCCGCTGCACTGGTCGCAGCCCTCGCCGTCGGCCTCCCCGGCTCGGCTCACGCGACCAGGCAGCCGGCGGCTCAGCACGTGCTGCTGCTGTCGATCGACGGTCTGCACCAGTCCGACCTCGACTTCTACGTCGCGCATCACCCGTCGTCGGCGCTGGCCAAGCTGACGCGGCGCGGCGCCGAGTTCACCGGCGCGCAGACGCCGGTGCCGTCCGACTCGTTTCCCGGCATGGTCGCCCAGGTGACGGGCGGCAACCCGTCGAGCACCGGCGTCTACTACGACGACACGTTCAACCACGCGCTGCTGCCGGCCGGGACGACGAACTGCGCGACAGCCACCCCGGGCGCCGAGGTCACCTACTTCGAGCAGGCCGACAAGGACCCGCTTGCGCTGGACGCCGGCCAGGGGCTCTCGGGCCTGCCCAACAGCATCCTCGACATGACCGGCAACCCGACCACGCTGATCGACCCGGCGCAGCTGCCGGTCGACCCCGCGACATGCGCGCCCGTCTACCCGCACTCGTACCTGAAGGTCAACACCGTCTTCGAGGTCGCGCGCTCCGCCGGGCTGCGGACGGCCTGGTCGGACAAGCATCCGGCCTACGAGATCCTCAACGGCCCGTCGGGCACCGGCATCCAGGACCTCTTCACCCCCGAGATCAACAGCAACGCGCCGACCAGCGGCGCGAGCAACGACTGGACCACCGACAACGCCCTCACCGAGCAGTACGACGGCTACAAGGTCCAGTCGGTCGTCAACGAGATCGACGGCCTCGACCACAGCGGCCGGACGACCGTGGGCACCCCGGCGATCTTCGGGACGAACTTCCAGACGGTGTCAACCGCCGAGAAGCTCCCCTCCTCCGACGGCCTGCAGGGCGGCTACCTGGCCGATGGCGTGACGCCCGGCCCGCTGCTCAGCCGAGCGCTGGACTTCGTCGATGCCCAGGTCGGTCGGATGATGGCCGAGCTGGAGGCCCGGCACCTCGACCGCAGCACGGTGATCATCCTGTCGGCCAAGCACGGGCAGTCACCCGACACCCCGTCGGCGCTGACGCGGATCCCGGACGGGCCGATCGTCGACGCTCTCGATGCCGCATGGCACAGCGCACACCCGACCGGCGTCGATCCGCTCGTCGCCTTCTCGGTCAACGACGACGGGATGCTCATGTGGCTCAACGACCGGTCCGACACCGCCACCGCGTTCGCCAAGCAGTTCCTGCTCGACCACTCGGGCACCGGCAACGACATCAACGGCGACCCGAAGTCCTACACCGCGTCGGGCCTCTCGCAGGTGTTCGCAGGCGCCGGCGCCGCGGAGTACTTCGGCGTCCCGACCGGAGACGCCCGGGTGCCCGACGTCTTCGGGATCGCGCAGTACGGCGTCGTCTACACCGGCAAGCAGGGCAAGATCGCCGAGCACGGCGGCGCGAACCCGCAGGACCGCGACGTGCCCCTGGTGGTCTCGGGCGCCTCGGTGCGCCACCACCAGGTCATCGGCGGCGCCGTCGAGACGACCCAGATCGCGCCGACGATCCTGAAGCTGCTGGGGCTCGACCCCAACGCGCTGCAGGCCGTCCAGATCGAGCGCACCGGAGTGCTGCCGCTGGGCTGACCGCGGTCAGGCGACCTTGCTGCGCTGGCGCTCGGGTGTGATCCGCACGACGTCCCAGGCCATGCCTGCGCGCTCCAGGGCGCGGATGACCAACGCGGTGGGGTCGAACTCACGGCGGCGCAGGCCGTGGGCGGCCGACTGCGGGAACGCGTGGTGGTTGTTGTGCCAGGCCTCGCCGAAGGACAACGGGGCCAGCCACGCCAGGTTGCGCGACTCGTCGCCGGTCGCGAACCGTCGCCGGCCGAAGCGATGACACAGCGAGTTGATCGAGTAGGTGGCGTGGTGCAACAGCACGATCCGGACGGCACCGCCCCACAGCAACCCGGTCAGGCCGCCCCGCACCGTCCCCGTGAGGGCCACCCCGAGCCCGAACGGGACGGCGAGCCCGAGGCCGACCCACAGCACCCAGGTCCGGTCGATGAACCGGGCCACCGAGTCCTTGAGCAGATCGGGCGCATAGCGGGCCTTGGCTCCCCGCTGGGTGTGGGAGAACAGCCAGCCCATGTGGGCGTGACCCAGGCCATGCAGCGTGCCGAGCAGCCCGCCGCCGTGATCGACGTGCGGGGAGTGCGGGTCGCCCTCGCGGTCGGTGAAGGCGTGGTGCTTGCGGTGGTTGGCCACCCACGAGATGACGGGACCCTCCAGCGCCGCGGAGCCCAGCGCGCCCAGCACGGCGCGGACCAGCGGCTTGGCCTTGAAGGCGCGATGGGTGAACAGCCGGTGATAGCCGGCCGAGATCCCGAGCCCACAGAGCGCGTAGGTCACGGCCAGCACCACCAGGTCCTGCCAGTGCAGCGCCCCGCCCCATGTCTGCCACGCAGCCGCTGCAAGCCCCAGTACCGGCAGCAGCGTGACCGCCGAGGTGAGCGCCGTGTCGAGCTGCGGGTGGGTGACCGGCTCTGTGTCGTGCTCTGCGGGTGACATCTGACCCCTGACCGCTCTCCGGCGTGACGATGACCAGAAGTCACGTGCTGCGTTGCCGGCGTCGCGTGGAGCCGACCGCACAGTGATGCCCTCCTGCTTCCAGGGTAGTGCGACATCGCAGCGATGACCATGCCTCCTGACACATCGGTCGCCCACGGCGACGTCCTCACCGCCATCTCCGACGGTCTCGTCGCACTGCTCAAGGAGTTCTACGGGCAGGGGCCCAGTCGCGTGAAGTCCTACTACCAGGACGACCTCGTGGTCTGCGTCCTGCGCGGCGGGTTCTCGCGGGTCGAGCAGACCCTCCTCGCCGGCGGGCGCGGCGACGCCGTCATCCAGCAGCGCATGGAGTTCCAGGAGGTCATGCGCGCCCGCTTTGCCGACGTCATCACGCAGGCGACCGGGCGGCCGGTCATCGGCTTCATGAGCGGCAACCAGCAGGACCCCGACCTGATGTGCGAGGTGTTCATCCTCGCCCCCACCGACCTCGTCGACGATTAGGCCTCAGCCGGCCTGGCTGAGTGCGGACTGGACCGAGGTGGCCCAGGCGTCGCTGGTGTAGGTCGCGCCGCTGACGAGGTTGATGCGGGCGCTCTGGGCCGCGAGAACCTCCTGGCGCAGGATCGGCGAGGCCTGCTGGGAGATGAAGGCCGAGCGCTGGCGATCGAACGGCAGCCGGAGCGAGCGGACATCGACGATCCGGTGGCCCTTGAGGACCAGGGCGACCTGGACGTCGCCGAACTTCGTCGCGATGTCGGTGCCGTCGACCGTCCGCTTCGCCTTGGTGCTCTTGGTGCTCGCGGCGCTGGGCGCCGACGTGGTGGTCGTGCTCGCGGGCAGGGCCACGGGTTGGTTGGAGCGCTGGACCTTGGCGTGCCCGCAGCCGGCGACCGTGCCGGCGAGCGCGACGAGGACGGCAGCGGCGGGACGACGGGTCAACGTTCTCCGATCGGGTCTGGTGCGGTGGGTCTACTGGCCACGACGGCGCGATAGCGGTCGAGACCGGGCGTGCTCAGGACAGTCTGCTGCGTGGTGATGCACAGCGTCTCGTAGCCGGTCAGGCCGGCCGCCCACGCGGGCCCGTCGGCGCCCATGGCGAAGATCGCGGTTGCATAGGCGTCGGCGGTCGCGAGATCGGGGCCAACGACCGTGGCCGACAGGAGCCCGTGCGGCGGCCGGCCGGTGTGGGGGTCGATCACGTGCGCGCCGCGCTCGTACTCCCCCGAGGTGGCCACCGCGAAGTCCTGCCCGGCCAGCACGGCGGCGATGCTCTGGCGCTCGAGCGGATGCTGGATCCCCACCCGCCAGTCCTCGCCGGGCGCCGGGCGGCCGCGCAGGACAACGTCGCCGCCGGCGTTGACCGAGAAGTCGCGGGCGCCCTGCGCTTCGAGCCGCCGTGCCGCCCCACCGACCGCCCAGCCCTTGACCAGGCCCGACGGGTCGAGGTGGCCGGCCGGCCGCACGTGGAAGTAGCCGTTGGTCTCCTGGCGCAGCTGCTCACAGCGCGTCAGGACCTCGTTCACCTCGGGGGCGCAGTCGGCCAGCCGGATCTCGCCGCGGTCGAGGCGGCTGATCTGGCTGTCGGGCTTGTAGGTACTGAAGACCTCGTCGACCCACCGCAGCCAGGCGAAGGCCTCGTCGCAGATCTCGGGCCCCGACTCGTCGTTGCGCAGGTCGATCTGGATCGGCATGCCCATGATGTGCTCGACACGCAGCCCCGCGGTCGCCCCCGGCGTGAGTGGATCAGGCGGCAAAGGCGAACTCCTCGAGGTGGATGCTGCCGCGGGGCACCCGGACCTCGCCCAGCGTGCGGCGGATGGCCTTGACGAGCCCCGGCGGGCCGCAGAGGTAGATCTCGCGGTCGCGCAGGTCGGGCACCAGCTCGCCGAGATGCGCAGCGCCGAGCAGGTGCGCCGACGCCGCGTCGCGGTGATCGCCGACGACGTAGTGGAGGGCGAACCCGTGGCTGGCGGCCAGGCCGTTGAGCTCGGCGCGAAAGACGACGTCGTCCTCCCCCATGGCCCGGTAGACGATGGTGACGTCGGCACCCGCCGGGAGGTCGTCGAGCAGGGCGCGGATCGGGGTGATGCCGATGCCGCCGGCGATCAGCGCCAGGCGGTCCTGACGGCGGGCGTCGGCGGTGAAGCGGCCGAACGGGCCGTCGGCGATGACCCGAGTGCCGGGTTGGATCGAGCGCAGCCGGGCGGTGTAGTCACCGGCGGCCTTGACGGTGATGCGCAGCCGGTCGCTCCCGGGGGCGGCCGAGAGCGAGAACGGATGCGACTGCCACCAGACGCCCGGGGCAAGAAAGCGCCAGATGAAGAACTGGCCGGCCCGCGCGCCCAGGTGACGCAGGTGACGGCCGGTGATGTGCAGCGAGACCACGCCCGGGCTCTCCTCCACGACGTCGGCCACGCGCAGCCCGAACCAGGCGGCGCGCAGCAGCGGCACGATCACGCGGAAGACGACGATCAGCCCCAGCGGGATCTCGTAGAGCAGGTGCCAGTAGTGCTGGGCCGACGCGTCGGCGGTGAGCTCGTTGCCCGTCGGGATCTGGTGCAGGTAGCCCAGGGCGATCCCGGCGTACGCCATCAGGTGCACCGCGTACCACGCCTCGTAGGGCAGGCGGCGGCGCACGATCATCAGCGACGTCAGAACGACGAGGATCAGCAGGCCCGTGCCGACGGTCGCGGTGACCATGCCCGGATAGGTTCCGAGCAGCGACGAGATCTCCTTGCCCAGGCCGACCTGGTCGGTCAGCGTGTAGCCGGCGGTGATCGTCAGCATGTGGGCGACGATCAGCAGCAGGCACGCCTTGCCGTTGCGGCGATGCCACACCGTCATCCGGTCGAAGCCGACGAGCCGGTCCAGCCACGGCAGGCGGGCGAGCATCAGAACCTGGATCAGCGCGAGATAGGCGCCGAGCAGGCCGGTGATCCGCCCGATGCTGTTCAGCACGTCACCGGCGCCGTGGGTGTGCAGGTTGCCGCCGTGGACCCACAACTGGACCATCCAGACGCCCACAGCGAGGACGACCGCCGCCAGGACAAGCCCTCCGAGGGCCCTCCCGACGTGGCTGCGGCGCATCGCCATCGGTGAGACCCCCGAGCCGCGAGCGGCTAGAGGTGCGCCTTGCTGAGCGCGTTGCGCAGCGACTGCTTGTAGGCGTTGCTCGTGAGGGTGGCGCCGGAGACGGCGTGGATGTTCGCGCTCTGGGCCGAGAGGACCTCGCGTTTGAGGATCGGCACGGCGTGGTTGTTGATCTGCGCCGAACGTGCCCGCTCGGTGGGCGTGACGGCACCCACGTTGATGACGTGCCGGTTGGTGGAATCCAGCCGGATCCGCACCTGCACGTTGCCCCACCGCATGTGGTAGCTCGTCCCGGAGACCAGCCGCCCGACCGACGCCGCGTGGGCCTGGCTCGGACCGCTGCTCGCGGCCGCGACGGCGAGCAGCGGAACGCCGGCGGGCGCAGCGATGCTGGCGGCCGCGGCGATCGTGAAGGGAACAGAGCGGTTCATGGGGCGCCTCCGATGCGTCGTGGACCAAGGGGGCTCCGAACTATCCCGTCGTAGTGGTCAATGCCGGGTCAAGAACGTCTGAGAATCTGCTGAGCGTGGGCTCAGGTTGAAGGAGCGGCCCGCGTGAACCCGCCGAGGTGATGGCGCCTGACCGTCAACGGCACGCCGGCGCCGGCCTGCCGGCTCAGCATGTCCAGGACGGCGGCGCTGGGCGCGCCGTAGACCTGGATGCTCGTGGTCG
>JAWVFY010000347.1:0-6918 GCA_033855575.1 Solirubrobacteraceae bacterium | reverse complement strand
GGGTAGAGGAGTCGCTCGGCGTCCTTGGCAGTTGTGCCCCCGCAGCCAGCGATCGCGGCGGCTGACGCCACCATCGTGAGGGCCGCCAGGCGCACGGTGTAGAGGCTGACAGCTCGCAATGGTCGCGGCGCTGACAGGTCGCCGCCCGATGGGCGATATCCGGACGCACCAGTCCACATCGTGCTACGATTGTGGACCATGCAGTCCGTTTACGAGGGAGTGGCCACGAGCGGGGGTCCGAGATGACGGCCGTGACGCGGCGCAAGCGCGCCGACGCGGTGCGCAACCGCGAGCGCGTCCTCGAGGCGGCGCGCGAGGTGTTCGCCGAGGGCGGCCTGGATGCGTGCATGGACGTGATCGCCGAGCGGGCGGGCGTCGGCAAGGCCACGATCTACCGCAGCTTCCCGACCAAGGAGCATCTGATCGCCGGCATCGCGGTCGATCGGCTGGCCCACGTCGAGCGGCTCCTGACCGAGGCGCTCGAAGACGAGGACGCGGGCGCGGCGTTCCGCCGCGTGCTGGTCGCCATGGCCGAGGCAAACGCCGGCGATCGGGTCATGCTCGAGGCGCTGCGGCTGAGCGCCACCGTCCCCGAGCTTGCCGAGGCGCGGCAGGCGGCCACCGCCGCGCTCGAACGCCTCATGCGCCGCGCCAAGTCCCAGGGCCGGCTGCGGCGCGACGCGACGCCCGACGACGTGCGCGTGCTGCTCTCGGGACTGACCCAGACGTTGGCGGCCGAGCAGCAGCACGACACCAGGCTGTGGCGCCGCTACGGCAACCTGATCGCCGATGCGCTGGGCGCGGTCGGCTGAGGCCGGGGGGATGGAACGCACTCCCGCCGGCTGGGTCCTGATCGGCATGACGGCCCTGGCGATTGGGGGCATCGGCGAGTTCGTCGCCAAGCTCCTCGACGGCTGACCGCCCCGCCCGAACCATCCCCAAGACGACCCCCCCTGATCGCAAGGATCACCATGACCGCAGCAACCACCCCAGACCGCACTCATCCCAACGTCACGCTCGCCGTGCTCGCCCTCGGCGGGCTGGCCTACGCAATGCTCAGCTCGGCCGTCGTCCCGGCGCTGCCGACCATGCAGCGCGATCTGCACACCACCGAGACCGGCATCACGTGGCTGCTGACCGGCTACCTGCTGGCCGCGTCGGTCGGCACGGCGATCCTCGGCCGCCTCGGCGACATGTACGGCAAGGAGCGCCTGCTCCTGTGGACACTCGGGATCCTGGGGGTTGGAACGGTCCTGGCCGGGGTGTCGACCTCGCTGGGGCCGCTCGTCGTCGCCCGGTTCATCCAGGGTGCCGGCGGCGGGATCTTCCCGCTGGCGTTCGGCATCGTCCGCGACGAGTTCCCGCGCGAGAAGGTGGCGGGGGGCATCGGGCTGCTCTCGGCGATCCTCGGTGTGGGCGCCGGCGCGGGGATCGTGCTGTCGGGCGTGATCATCCAGCACCTCAACTACCACTGGCTGTTCTGGATGCCGCTGGCGGCGATCGTGATCGCGGGCGTCGCGACGTGGCGCCTCGTGCCGGAATCGCCGATTCGGGTGCCCGGCCGCATCAACTGGCCGGCCGCGCTGCTGATGACCGTCGGCATCTCGGCCGTGCTCCTGGCCATCAGCGAGACGACGACCTGGGGCTGGGGGTCGGCCAAGACGGTCGGGCTCATGCTGGTCGGTGTCGCGTTCCTACTCGCCTGGATCCGCGTCGAGGCCCGCAGCCGCAACCCCCTGATCGACATGACGATGATGCGGGTCCGTGCGGTGTGGACGACCAACGCCGCCGCCTTCCTGCTCGGCGCGGGGATGTACGCCTCGTTCATCGTGATCCCCCAGTTCGCCCAGCTCCCCAAGAGCACCGGCTTCGGCTTCGGCGCATCGGTTGTCACCTCCGGGCTCTTCCTGCTGCCGTCGACGATCGGGATGACGATCCTCGGCATCAAGGCCGGCGCGATCTCCCAGCGGTTCGGCTCGCGCGCCGCGCTGCTGGTCGGGACGGCGTTCGCCGCCGCGTCGTTCCTGCTGCTGGCCGTCGATCACGGCCATCCGCTGGACTTCCTCATCTCGGCGGCGCTGCTCGGCGTGGGCATCGGGCTCGCGTTCGCGGCGCTCGGCAACCTGATCGTGCAGGCGGTGCCGAGTCACCAGACCGGGGTCGCCACCGGCATGAACACCGTGATGCGAACGCTCGGCGGGGCGCTGGGCGGGCAGATCGCCGCGACGTTCATCGCCCAGCACGTCGCCCATGGGCTGCCGACCGTGACCGGCTTCACGTCGAGCTTCACGCTGGCCACCGGCTTCCTGCTGGTCTGCCTGGTCGCCGGCGTGCTCGTCCCGCGTCGCCCGGCGCCGGCGGTGCTCGTGGACGCGGGCTACGGGGAAGACCCGGTCTCGGAAGCCGCGTAGGGGATGATGGGCGCCCCCACGGAGGAGCACACCATGCGCGTCTACCATCGCCAGCGAGCGGGCCGCCCGATCCGCGTCGTCTGGGCGCTCGAGGAAGCCGGCGCCCCCTACGACCTGACGATCATGACGCCCGAGGAGGGGAAGGCCGCCGAGCATCGGGCGCGCCATCCGCTCGGGCGGGTGCCGGTGCTCGAGGACGAGGAGGGTGCGGTCTTCGAGTCGTCGGCGCTGTGCCTGCAGATCGGCGACCTGCATCCGGAGTCCGGGCTCGTCCCGGCGACGGGAACCCGCGACCGTGCGCTCGTCTATCAGTGGGCGTTCTTCGCGATGACCGAGGTCGAGCCCCCGGCCGTCGAGCACTATCGCCTGCGCGAGAGCGCGCCCGAGGCCGCCGAGGCGGCATCCGTGCGCGTCGCCGCCGGCGTGGCGGCGCTCGAGAGCGCCCTTGCGGGTGGCGACTTCCTCGTAGGCGGCCGGCTGACCGTCGCCGACATCGTCGCCAGCGAGGTGGTCCGCATCGCGTCGCGCGTCGGAGCGATCGCGCCGGAGGGCGCGATCGCCGGCTACCTCGCGGCCATGGAGGCCCGGCCGGCCCGGCAGCGCGCCGCGGCCGCGCTCGCCTGACGCCGCTACGGTCCCGCCGTGGCCCGCTCGCGTCGCTACGTGGCCCTGCTGCGCGCCGTCAACGTCGGCGGCACGGGCGTCATGCGGATGGCCGACCTGCGCACGCGATGCGAGCAGCTCGGCCTCGAGGACGTCAGCACCCACATCCAGACCGGCAACGTCCTCTTCCGCTCCGAGCGCAGCGCCGCGCAGCTCGCCGCCCTGCTCGAGCGCGAGCTCGGTCACGACGCCTTCGTCCTGACGCCGGCGCAGCTGCGCAAGGCGCTCGCCGCCAACCCGCTGCACCCGGCCGGCGACCCAGAGCGCCAGTGCATCCTCGTCTTCCTGTCGGCGGTGCCGTCCGGCGAGCGCCGCGCCGCGCTCCTGGCTGCCGAGGCGCCGCCGTACCGCTTCGCGCTCGAGGGCCGGGTCTTCTACTACGCCTACGCGAAGGCCGACGCGGCCGGTCGGCGGACCATCGACGTCGAGAAGGCCCTCGGCGTGCGCGGGACCGGTCGCTCCGCGAAGGTCGTACAGCGCCTGATCGAGCTGGCGGGCGACGCGTGAGCGACACCGCCGCACGCCTGCTTCAGGAGCGCCTCGGGCTATCCGAGGACGAGCTGCTGAGGATCCTTGACGTCGACCCGCTGACCCTCATCACCGGCGACGAGCTGACCCACCGGCCCGAGCTGGCTCTACTGCTCGCGCTGACCGCGGAACGCGAGGCGAGCCTGCTGCGCCTCTGGGTGCGCAACGGGCCGATCGACCTGCTGCTCGCGCGCGACTTCGGGGCGTTCGAGGACGCCCTGGACCGGCTCTAGGCGTCCTCGGGGTCCGGGTCCTTCTCGCCCGGCCACACGCCGGTCAGGTGATAGAAGCCCTTGGCCCCCGCGCGGTCGACGCCGGCGCGCACGCCGCTGAAGATCGCGCCCTGGAGCGCCGCCGCGCCGATGGCCTTCGCATCGGTCGTGTGCTTGGTCTTGGCCTCGGGCGGCTCGTGGTGCCCGGGATCGATCCGGCCCCAGAGGACGGTGAACAGGCGCCGGCCGATGAGCCCGGCGAGCGCGCCCAGAAGGATCCCGAAGGGTTTGTAGAGCAGCTTCATCTCGGTACAGTCTTCCCGACCGGCGGCATGGATAGCGTTCCGGCCAGGAGGTGGTCGCCCATGGAGGACCCCGATCGGCATGACGGCGAAGCGGAGGAGCTGCTTCAGCGCGCCCTGCTCGACGCTGAGGCGTCGGCCGCCGTCTCGCTGAAGGTCGACGGCCTCGCGATGGCCGAGGCCATGACCGTGATCTTCCACGGCCGGCGCGACCTGGGGACCATCCAGACCTACGTCACGCACGGCGGCCGCGGCGCCGGGGAGGCCGTCAGCGCGGCCGAGCTGCTGCGCGTGCCCTGCGACCTCGACCTGTCCGAGGCCCAGGACCGCGACGAGGCCGAGGGCCTCTACGCCGTGCAGGCCAACGCGCTGCGCGACGCGATCGTCGCGGCCGACACCGTCCTTGCCGTGTGGGCCGAGCCGCTGGGCAACCTCGCCGGCCAGGTCGTCTCGGTCGACCGGTCGATCGCGTTGCCGCTGCGCCTCCCCGTCCACCGCCTGATGCCGGTGGCGCTGACTGCGCCGGAGCGGGGGATCACGGTCGTGCCCGTGTGCGGCGCCCGAACGCTGGCCGAGGGCCGGCCCCCGCTGGGGATCGCCTGCGCGCAGCAGGACCTCGTCCACGTCTATCCGCTGCCCGACGATCCCGAGCGCTGCCTGGAGGACTTCTCCGACCGCGCAGCCGAGCACGCGCGGGCGCTGGCCGACCAGCTCTCGCATCAGGACGCCTCCGTCCAGCGCTTCCTCGAGCTCAGTGACGGCTTTCCCGAGACGGGGTGACTCGTGGCGCTCGTCCCGTCCCCGCCGGCGTCGGGAGAGGTTGACGCCGGCGGAGGAACGGAACGGATCCTGGGAGGATGCCTTCGCCAGTCTGCGGCCCAACCCTGAAGGGCGGGCAAGCCGGGACTAAGCAGTGGCTAAGTTCTCGCGGTGCGCCGCACCCTCCTGATCGCCGTCGGAACGCTGGTCTTCCTGGCCATTGCGCTGCTGGTCGGGCGCTATCTCAGCACCGAGTCGCGCGAGCGCGCCGCGGTCGACCGGGTGCTCAACGCCCAGGCGCGGGGGGACGCGGCCGGGATGCTGGCGGCCCTGGACGGGTCCTGCCGCGCCGATCCGCACTGCCGCGCGACCGTGGTCGCCGACGCGCGGCGGCTGCGGCGCCCCGGCACGCCCAAGATCATCGCCTATGACTCCAAGACCTCCTACGTCCTGGGCGCCGCCACCGGCACGACCCGCGTCGCGTGGACGATCGTCGGTCGCGGGCTGCCCGTCGTCCAGTGCGTCGTCGTGCATCGGGGCGGCTCGGTGATCGCTGGGCGGACCGTTAGGCTGCTGCGGATCAGCGCGCCCATCGGCAACGAGTCCACCTGCTGATCAGCCCATGCTCCGGTCCAGAATCGCCCATGTGCTGTGTGCCGCGGTTGCCCTGGCCGCCGCGATGGGCGGCGTCGCGCGGGCGGACAAGCCGACGGCCGGCGCGCTCTACGAGACGGGCCCCAGCGGCCGCTACCTGCTCGGCGGCAGCTGGCTGTTCAAGCTCGACCAGCAGGGCCGGGGGCTCACCCACCACTGGCAGCGCCAGACGTCGACGGCGGGCTGGCGGAGCGTCAGCGTGCCGTACGCGTGGAACGCCGGCGACGACTCGATCGCCAGCTACCTCGGCACCGTCGGCTGGTACCGCAAGGACTTCGAGCTGCCCACCGCGTCGGCGGCCTACAAGTGGATCGTCCGCTTCGAGTCGGTCAACTACCGCTCGCATGCCTGGCTCAACGGGGTGTCCATCGGCTCGAACACCGGCGCCTACCTGCCCTTCGAGCTCCGGCTGCCGGGCTCGGCGCTCAAGCGCACGGGGGTCAACCACCTGGTCGTGCGCGTCGACAACCGGCGCACCCCCGCCGACCTGCCGCCCGCCGGCTTCAGCGACTCGCGCAACCAACCTGTCGGCGGCTGGTGGAACTACGGCGGGCTCCTGCGCGAGGTCTACCTGCGGCGGATCGACCACGTGGACATGTCGACGGTGCAGGTGCTTCCCTCGCTGCCGTGCCGCACCTGCGCGGCGGGCATCCAGGTGCGTGCGGTCGTCCGCAACTACGACGCGGTCGCCCAGCGCGTGCGGGTCGCCGGGCTCTACGGCTCGTCGCCGGTCAGCCTCGGCACGGCGACCGTCCCCGCGGGCGCCATCCGCATCCTCACCGGCCGCGCGACGATCGCCCATCCCAAGCTCTGGTCGCCCGACTCGCCGACGCTCTACCACGTCAAGCTGACCGCGCAGGTCGGGGCGGGGAGCGGCCGCAGCGCCCAGACGTGGCAGACCGAGTCGGGCGTCCGCTCCATCAAGGCCGTCGGCGGCCACCTCTACCTCAACGACCGGCCGCTGAACTTCCGCGGCGTCGGCGTGCACGAGGACTCGCTCAAGCAGGGCGCCGCGATCGACAACGCCACGCGGGCGCAGATCATGGGCGCCGCCAAGGACCTCGGCGCCACGCTGATCCGCGCCCACTACCCGCTGCACCCCGAGCTGCTCGAGCTGGCCGACCGCGAGGGGGTCATGGTCTGGTCGGAGATCCCGATGTACCAGGTGCGCAACCAGTACCTCAGGCGGGCGTCGGTGCGCGCCCAGGGCGTGCAGATGCTGAGCAAGAGCATCCTCACCAACGGCAACCACCCGTCGATCGTCGTCTGGTCGATCGGCAACGAGCTCAACTCGCGACCGGGCCCGTCGCAGGGCGCCTACATCAGCACCGCGGTGCGGACCGCCCACCAGCTCGACCCGACTCGGCCGGTGGGGATGGCGATGGCGCC
>JAWVFY010000346.1:0-7303 GCA_033855575.1 Solirubrobacteraceae bacterium | reverse complement strand
GACAACGAGGAGCGCCCCGGCGCCGAGAACGTCTACCAACGGCTGGCGATCCTGCACGCTCTGCGGGGCGAGCTCGGGGCCGCGCGCGCGGCCCTGGACCGCATGACCGGCTGGCAGCAGAGCGATGACGTCGAGGTCAACGGCGAGCACGCCGCGGCCGCCATCAGCGTGGCGCTGGCCGAGGGTCGGCCGCAGGACGCGCTCGACATCGGCCGGCGGATGCTCGGTCCCGCGATCGAGACGCTGGGCGCCTCCAACGAGGTGGTCCGGATGGCCTGGCCCGAGACCCTTCGCGCGGCGCTGGAGACGGGCCAGATCGAGGAGGCCCAGGCGCTGCTGGCCCTGCTGGCGCAGCGGCCGCCGGGCCACGTCCCGCCCTACCTCGACGCCCAGCTCGCGCGCGGCCGTGCCCTGATCGCCGCCGCCGAGGGGCGCCACGAGACGGTCCAGGCCGACTTCACTGCCGCCATCGACGGCCTCCGCGAGCTCGGCTACCCCTACTGGCTGGCCGTCGCCCAGGCCGACCTCGCCGCCTGGCTGGTCGGCCAGGGGCAGGCGACCGAGGCGACGGTGCTGCTCGAGGAGGCGACCACGACCTTCCGGTCGCTCGGCGCCGCGCCCGCGCTCGCCCGCGCCCTGCAGCTCGTTGATGCGCCGACCAGCGCCGCCGCGTCCTGAGCGATCAGGCGCCGGGCGTGTCCGCGACTCGCCGGGCGAGCACTTCGAGCAGTGGCCACGTCACCTCTGGGTGCTCGGCGACGAAGGCCTTGAAGTTCCAGGACGTCATGGCGCCCAGGCTCGCGTCGGACGAGGCCACCACGGTGGCGGTCCGCAGGGCGTCGGGCACGACGAGCGCGATCTCGCCGAAGTGATCGCCCGGGCCGAGCGTCCGGCGCGCCTGGCCGTCGACGAGCACCTGCAGCTCGCCCCGCAGGACGATGAAGAACGCGATCCCGCGGTGGTCCTGGACGACGACCTCCTCGCCGGGGACGACCGTCCGCTCGGACATCGAGCTCGCCAGCTGGCGGACGACCTTGTCCTTCAGCGGGGCGAGAAACGGCACCCTCCGGAGGTCGTCGACGCCGATCGCCATCGGCCGGCAGCCTACTACAGCCCCAGGCTCACGCGGCGGCCACCGGCATGAGCGCATCGTCGGTGCGCTCGAGCCAGGGCACGGCGCCCAGGTCGGCGAACAGCGAGCGGGCCTCCTCCAGGATCGGCGCCGCCTCGTCGGCGCGGCCGAGCCCGGAGAGGCAGGTCCCGTGGGCGAGCAGGGCGCGGGCCAGCGCGAACGGGTAGCCGGCGCCGCGCAGCATCGCGACCGCCTCGCGGTGGGCGGCCTCTGCCTCGGCGGGCTCGCCGTGGCGCTCGTGGAGCAGCCCGCGCGCGCGGGCCGCCTGACCGGCGACGATCGGTGGCCGGAAGTTCAGCGCGCCGAGGATCTCCTCGACGGCCGCCTCGCGGTCGCTCTGGAGGAGGACATCGACGATGTCGGTGAGGAAGACCCCGATCGTCCCACTGCCCGAGCGGGCGAGGTCCGGTCCGGTGGCGGCCAGGAGCGCACCGGCCTCCTCGGCACGTCCGGTGGCGGCGAGTGCGATCGCCCCGGCGGCGCTCCCGCCGAGCCGGAGCTCGTGCCACTCCGACGTCGGGGCACCCCGCTCGAGCCACCCATCGAGCTCGGCGATCTGCCCACGGGCCACGAGGATCACCGGGACCTGGATCCCGGCCTGGCGCGCGCTGTCGTCGTCCCCGGAGATCCGCAGCGCACGTTCGTTGGCCAGCGCGTCGTCCCAGTCGCCCATCTGCGTCTGGATCTCGGCCTCCTGGCCGAGGAGGTCGCGTTCCCACGATCGGTTGCCGCGCTCTCGGGCGAGCGCGATCCCGCGCTCGAGGAACGAGCGCGCCTCGGCCGTGCGTCCCGTCCCGGCGGCCATCGATGCGAGGTTGAAATGGGCGCGCAGCGCGGTCTCGGTGACGTCGGCCGTCAGCGCCTCCTCCAGCGCCACGGTCATCAGCGCCAGCGCCTCTGTCCGGCGCCCGGTCGCCCCCAGCGCGACGGCCTTCGTGATCAGGGCATCGGCGACGAGCGGCTTGAGGTCGCGGCGATCGGCGATCCCCAACGCCACCTCCACCTCGCTGAGGGTGCCTTCGGCGTCGCCGACCAGGAAGCGAATGCGCGCGCGGCGCGCGGCGAGCTCGGCGAGCACCGCCTCGTCGGTCAGCGACGCTCGCGCCCGGTCGATGAGCTCGGCGGCGTCCTCGAGCCGGTTCAGCGAGATCAGGACGTCGGCCAGCAGCGCGCGCGTCCGGGCGGCGTCCTCGGAGCGGCCGTTGGCGTCGAGCACCGCGATCGAATCGCCGAGCAGCGCGAGCGCGTCGTCGCGCTCGCCGGAGCGCGCCGCCGCTGCGCCCGCTTCGGCCAGCAGCGTCGCCCGCAGGGCCTCGTCGTCGGCCAGCTCGGCGGCCTGCTCGAAGTAGCGGCGCGCCTCGGCGCCGAGCGCGAGAGATCCCGCGCGGTGTCCGGCGGTGGCGAGCGTCTGACAGGCCAGGGCGCGGATCGTGTCGGCGTCAGCCGCCTCCGGCTCGGCGGCGACGGCGTCGAGGTAGTGGCTGGCCAGCACCTCGGCGATCTCGGTGCCGTCGCCCCAGGTCGCGCGCAGGTGCTCGGCGGCGGCGAGGTGGCGCGCCTTGCGGTCGCGGCGCGAGAGCGTGCCGAGCGCGATGGTCCGCACCAGCGCCTGGAGGAAGCGGTACTGGCCGGGCTCGCCGGCGCGCATGTCGTCGTCGCGGCTGAGCACCTGCTTGGCGATCAGCGCGTCGAGCGTGCGCCGGACGTCGGCGTCGGGGCGGCCGGCGACCGCCGACAGGGCGTCGGCAGAGAACGAGGTGCCCAGCACCGCGGCGTCCTGCAGCAGGGCTCGCTCGGGGACCTCGAGGTTGTCGAGCCGGGCGGCCACGAGCGCGTGCAGCGTCTCCGGCACGTCGAGCGCGGTGACGTCGCCGGTGACGACGTAGCGGCTGCCGTCCTGCGCCAGGACTCCGCGATCGAGCAGCATGCGGACGGTCTCGACGGCGTAGAGCGGCACACCCTCGGCCCGGTCGAGGATGCGGGCCGTCAGGTCGCCCGGGAGGCCCGGCACCAGACCCGAGAGCAGCGTCTGCATCGCGTCGGGGGGCAGCGGGCCCAGGCGGGTGGTCGTGTCCCAGCCGGGGCGGCGCGCCTCGAGCTCGGGCCGCGCGAGGGCGAGGATGAAGATCGGGCTCTCGGCCGACCACTCCAGCAGGTAGTCGACGAAGTCCAGCAGGCCGCTGTCGGCCCACTGGAGGTCCTCGAAGACGAGGATCACCGGCTCGCTGGCCGCCATTCGCTCGAAGAACATCCGCCAGCCGCTGAACAGGTCGGCGGGCTCGCTGGCGGTGCGCTGCTCGAGGCCCAGGAGGTGCGCGAGCCGGGGCTCGACGAGGCGCCGCTCGCGCTCGTCGGAGAGGAAGCGCGCGACCGTGGCGTGCAGCTTCTCGCGGGCGCTGCCCGCGTCCTCGTCCTCGGCGATGCCGGCGCGGGCGCGGATCATCTCGGCCAGCGCCCAGTAGGCGACGCCGTCGCCGTAGCTCAGGCAGCGGCCCTCGTGCCACCAGCGGCGGTCCTCGATGCCGTCGACGTACTTGAAGAACTCCCACAGCAGCCGTGACTTGCCGGTCCCAGCCTCGCCGGTCACCGCGACGAGCCGCGCGCCGCCGGTCGCCGCACTGTCCTCGGCGGCCTCGACGACCAGCGCCAGCTCCGCCTCGCGGCCGACGAACGGGGCTTCGAGGCCGGCGCCGCGGCGGGCGCCGCCCGCGCCGGCGACGACGCTCAGCGCGGTCCAGGCGTGGACGGGCTGGTCGCGGCCCTTGACCTCGTGGCTTCCCGCGTCCTCGTAGGCGATCGCCGCCTCGCTGGCGCGCCGGGTCACGTCGTCGACCAGCACGGTGCCCGGCGACGCGATCGACTGCAGCCGGCTGGCCGTGTTGACGGTGTCGCCGAGGACCATGCCCTCGCCGTCGGTCCCGACTTCGACCGCGGCACTCCCGGTCAGCACCCCCGCGCGAACGCGCAGGGCGGGCATGCCGACCTCCTCGCCCAGGGCGGTGACGGCCTGGGTCAGGGCGAGGGCGGCGCGGACGGCGCGCTCGGGGTCGTCCTCGCGGGCCACGGGCGTCCCCCACACCGCCATGACGGCGTCGCCGATGAACTTCTCCACGGTCCCGCCGTAGCGCTCGATCAGCGTCCGGCAGCGATCGAAGTAGCGCGAGAGGAGCTCGCGGACCTCCTCGGGATCGCGATGCTCGCTCAGCGTCGTGAAGCCCACCAGATCGGCGAACAGCACCGACACCAACCGCCGCTCGGACACCGACGACAGGGCGGTGGCCGCCGCCGGGGCGGTGGTCAACGCGCCGCCGCACGACCCGCAGAAGCTGTGATCGGGCGAGTTCTCGGCGCCGCAGGTGGGGCAGGCGCGAGCGACCGGGGTGCCGCACTGGCCGCAGAAGCGCTGGCCAGCCGGGACCTCGGCGCCGCAGGACGAGCAGGCCGTCACGCCAGCACCTGCGGGCCGACCGCGTCGGCGCGGGCCAGCCAGGGGACCGCGCCGAGCCGTGTGAACGTCTCGCGCGCCTCGGCGAGCAGCGGCGCCGCCTCGGCATCGCGACCGCTGGCCGCAAGCACCTCGGCGTGCTCGAGCAGGATCTGCGCCAGGACGAACGGCGCCTCGATGTCGGCGAGCTCGCGGGCGGCGGCGGCCAGGCGCTCGTCGGCGACCGGTGCGTCGCCGCGGTGCCAGGCCAGCAGCCCGGCCAGGCGCGCCGCGCCCGCGCGCATCAGCGGCGAGCGGCGCGCCGGCGGCAGGGTGGCGACGAAGGCGACGAGGGTCTCGAGCGTCTCCTCGTCGCCGAGCGCGAGCGCGGCGAGCCCGGCCTCCACGTAGGCCTCGCGCCGGTCTTCGTTGATGACGTCGAGCCCGCCGGTGGCGAGCGGGAGTGCGACCTCGAGCGCCTCGCCGTGGCGGCCGAGGCCCTGCAGCGCGATGGCGCGAGCCACGAGCGGCACGGCACCCCACTCAACGTTGCTGCTGCTGCCCGCCTCGACGGCGAGCGACAATGTCTCCTCCAGTCCGGCCAGGTCGCCGCGCGCCGCCTGGACGCGCGCCACCTGCGGCAGGTAGCCCATGCGCAGGAAACGCCTGACACCCGAGAGCGCTCCGGGTTCGAGGATCGCCAGGCCGTCCCAGCGACCGAGGGATACGCGCAGCGCCGTCACCATCACCGACAGCAGCTCCTGCCAGCGGCGGTCCCCGCGCGCCTGGGCCAGCGCCAGGCCGCGTTCGGCCTGCTCGAGCGCTTCGGCGAAGCGGTCGCGCTGCAGCGGCGAGTTGGCGAGGTTGTTGTACGCGCGCAGCGCGACATCGGTGAAGCCGCTCTCCAGCGCGAGCTCGAGCGCCCGCGTCCGCAGGGCGATGGACTCCTCGACGCGCCCCTGGCGGTCCCGGACGATGCCCATGCAGTCGAAGGCGTCGACGATCGTCCGCAGGTCCTCCAGCGGCTCGGCGATGGCCAGCGCCGCGTCCGCCGCCGCCAGTGCGCCCGCGGTGTCGCCGCTGAAGCCGAGGTTCCGCGACAGGGCGGCGAGCGCCGCGGCCTTCTCGGCGCTGCCCTCGGGCAGCCCCGCCACCGCACGGCGGCTGAGCTCGATGGCCTCGTCGAGGCGGTCCTCGTTGTACAGGACGTGCGCCAGCGCGGTCAGCGACCGGGCGGTGGACTCTGGGTCGCCGAGGCGATCGAAGGTCTCGACCGCCTCCTCTAGGCGCTCACGCGCGGCGGGGAAGGCGGCGTTCATCAGCGCGGCGCGCCCGGCCTGGTCAAGCATCGTCGCGCGGGCGGCGTCGTCGTCGGCGAGCTCGGCGGCGCGGTCGAAGGCCCGCTGGGCCTCGGGGCCGAGGGCGAGCGAGAGCGCGCGCTGGCCCGCCTCGGCGAGCGTCTCGCACGCGGCGGCCCGGATGCGGGGCGCGTCGTGCGCGTCGGGCTCGGCCTGCGCGGCATCGAGGAAGTGCGCGGCGAGCACCTCGGCCAGCTCGGGCGCCTCGTCGCCCCATGCCTCCTGCAGGTGGCGCGCGGCCGCCAGGTGGCGGCCCTTGCGATCGCGGCGCGAGAGGGTCCCGTAGGCGATCGTCCGCAGCAGGCCCTGCAAGAAGTGGTACTGGCCGCGCTCGGCCGACAACGGGTCGTCGTTGAACCCGAGGACCTGCTTGACCACGAGCCCGTCGAGGATCGCCTGGGCCTCCTCGATGGGGCGGCCGCCGATCGCGGCGACCCCGGCCGGGGTGAACGACTGGCCCATGACCGAGCCGTCCTGGAGCACGGCCCGTTCGGTGGCCGTCAGGCCGTCGAGCCGCGCGGCGGCCAGCGCGTGCAGGGTCTCGGGCACCTCGAGCTCGCCGACGTCGCCGGTCAGCACGTAGCGGGGCCCGTCCTGGGCGAGCAGGCCGCGATCGAGCAGCATGCGGACGGTCTCGACGGCGTAGAGCGGCACGCCCTCGGCCTGGCGGAGGATGCGCGTGGTCAGGTCGTCGGGCAGGCCGGGCACCAGCCCCGCGAGCGCCTCGCGCATCGGGGCGTCGCCGAGCCGGCCGAGGACGACCGCGTGATCGCTCCAGCCGGGCCGCTCCTCGAGGACACCGGTGCGCCCCAGCCCGAGCACGAACAGCGGGCTCTCGGCCGACCACTCGATCAGGTAGTCGATGAAGTCCAGCAGGCCGCTGTCGGCCCACTGGAGGTCCTCGAAGACGAGGATCACCGGGCCGTCCTCGCACAGGCGCTCGAAGAACAGCCGCCAGCCCGAGAAGAGGTCGGCGCGGTCGGCGGCATTCCGCTGCTCGAGGCCGATGAGGTGGGCAAGGCGCGGCTCGACGAGGCGCCGCTCGCGCTCGTCGGGGACGTGGCGCTCCACGGTCGCTCGCAGCTTGGCCCGCGCCGAGGCGTTGTCCTCCTCCTCGACGATGCCCGCGCGGGCGCGGATCATCTCGGCCAGCGCCCAGTAGCCGACGCCTTCGCCGTAGCTCAGGCAGCGGCCCTGGTGCCAGTAGATCTGCTCCTTGATGCCGTCGATGTGCTTGAAGAACTCCCACAGCAGCCGCGACTTTCCCGCCCCGGCCTCGCCGACGATCGCCAGCCGGCCGGCGCGCTGCGTGGCCGCGGTTTCGTCGGCGGCTGCGATGACGCGCTGGAGCTCGGCGGCACGACCGACGAACGGCGCCTCGAGGCCGGC
>JAWVFY010000345.1:0-3197 GCA_033855575.1 Solirubrobacteraceae bacterium | reverse complement strand
CTGACCACCATGGACACCACCACCGAGAAAAACCGCTGGCTCGCCCTCTACGTCCTCTGCGCGGGGATGCTGATGATCGTCCTCGACATCACGATCGTCAACGTCGCGCTGCCCTCGATCCAGGACGACCTCGGCTTCTCGCAGAGCGCGCTGGCGTGGGTGGTCAACGCCTACCTGATCTCCTTCGGCGGCCTGCTGCTGCTCGCCGGGCGCCTGGGCGACCTGATCGGGCAGCGGCGGATCTTCCTGATCGGGCTGGGCGTGTTCACGGCCGCCTCCCTGCTGTGCGCGATCGCGCAGACGCAGGCGATGCTCATCGGGGCCCGCTTCGTCCAGGGCGTCGGCGGCGCCCTGACCTCCGCCGTGATCCTGGGGATGATCGTGACGATGTTCCCCGAGCGCCGGGAGCAGGCCAAGGCGCTCGGCGTCTACGGGTTCGTCGCCTCGGCCGGGGGCTCGATCGGTCTGCTGGCCGGCGGCGCGCTGACCCAGGCGGTCAACTGGCACGCGATCTTCTTCATCAACGTGCCGCTGGGGATCGCCACGGCCGTCCTGGCCCGGCGGCTGATCGCGCCCCGGCCCGGCATCGGGCTCCGGCAGGGCGCCGACCTCCCGGGGGCGGTCCTGCTCATCAGCGGGCTGATGCTCGGCGTGTACACGATCCTCGAGGTCGACAACCATGGCTGGGGCTCGGCGCGCACGCTTGGGCTCGGCGCGATCTCGCTCGGGTTGCTGGTGGCCTTCGTGGTCCGCCAGGCCCGGATCCCCACGCCACTGATGCCGCTGCGCCTGTTCCGCTCGCGCAACGCCTCCGGAGCCAACGTCGTGCAGGGACTGGTGGTCGCCGGGATGTTCTCGATGTTCTTCCTGGCGGCGCTGTACCTCCAGCGGATCAAGCACTACGACGCGCTGCACGTCGGCCTGGCCTTCCTGCCGACCACGATCGTCATGGGAACGATGTCGCTGCGCTTCTCGGAGCGGCTGATGATGCGCTTCGGCGCGCGCGGCATCCTCATGCCGTGCCTGGTGCTGATCAGCGCGGCGCTGCTGCTGTTCGCACGCACGCCGGTCGACGGCGCCTACCTGACCGACCTGATGCCGCCGATGCTGCTGTTGGGCCTCGGGGCCGGCGCGTCGTTCCCGGCGCTGATGACGCTGTCGATGTCAGGGGCCACGCCCGAGGACTCCGGGCTGGCGTCCGGCCTCGTCAGCACGAGCGCCCAGGTTGGCGGCGCGATCGGCCTGGCCCTGCTGGCCACGCTGGCCGCCAAGCGCACCGACACGCTGCTCGCGTCGGGCCACTCGACCGCCGCCGCGCTCAACGGCGGCTATCACCTCGCCTACCTCGTCGGCGCGGCGCTCGTGTTCAGCGCGCTGCTGGTCACCGTGTTCGTGCTGCGCCCGGCGCCGCAGCCCGACCACGCGATCGGCGAGGCGGCCTACTCGGAGGCCTGACCGGTCAGGCCGCCTCCTCGTGCGGGCAGCCGAAGGTCATGTGGATCTGGGTTCCGCTGCCTTCGGCCACGACCTCCATGCGGCGAGCGACGGTGGCGATGATCGGCAACCCGAGGCCCAGGCCCGGGCTGTCAGGCCGGGGAAGCAGGCCCGGCCCGTCGTCGCCGATGACGATCGTCAGCTCGCCACCGCCACTGCGAGCCCGGACCGTGAGCGTGCCGGCCCCGCCGGCACAGGCGTGGACGACGGCGTTGGTCGCCGCCTCGGAGACCGCCAGCGCGACGTCGCTGACCGCCTGCTCGTCGAGGCCGCAGGCCCGCGCGAGGGCCACCATCTCCCGTCGAATCGGGCAGACGCTCTGCGGCACCGCCGGGAAGGTCGCCTCGAACTGCACCGCGGCACCCTAGCGCGGTGTTGCGGCGGCGGCGTTCATGCCGCCGGGCGCTCGGCGACGAGCACGCGCAGGTCGTGCGCGAGGTCCTCGGGGGTCATCTCGTGTGACGGATAGCCGACCCGCATGATGCCGCGCCGATCGATGAGGAAGACGAAGGCCGTGTGGTCCTCGCCATGGGTCAATGGGTGGATGCCGTAGCGCTTCCACACGGCACGCACGGCCGGCACGGGCCCCGTCAGGTAGCGCAGGAAGGAGGCCACATGCTGCCCGCGCAGGAACGCGTCGACGTGGCGCCGGCTGTCCTCCCGGGGCGCCACCGTGATCGCCAGCGCGGCCACGTCGCGCCGCTGGGCGCCGATGTCGTCCAGAGCGCCGCGAATGGTCTGCGCCGTGACGGGACAGGTCGAGCGGCACTCGGAGTGCAGGAACGTCATGACCACCACGTGGCCGCGGGTGTCGGCGAGGCGCACGGGGCGGCCGTTCTGGTCGTGCAGCACGAAGTCGACGGCCCGCAGGTGGGCGGGCATCCGCGGGCCGATCAGCGTGGCGCGGGCATGGCGAGCGTGGTGACCGGTCAGGACGGTCGCCAGGGCGATCGCCGCCCCGCTCAGGCACAGGGCAACGCCGACGAGCAGCGTGATCCGAGCGCGCATCAGCCCGACAGTACGCTCTGAGCTCGGTGAGCCTGCGCCGCGCGACAGCCTTGATCTGCCTGAGCGGCGTCCTCTGCGCGCCCGCTGCCGCGCTGGCCGACGGCGACCCCGCCAGCGACGTGCTGCTCATCCAGGACGTCTACCTGCCCTACTCCCCGCAGCCGTCCAAGCCGTTGGCCAAGGCGCTGACGAACCTCGTCGCGCAGGTCAAGAAGGCGGGCTACCCGATGAAGGTCGCGCTGATCGAGACGCGCGGCGACCTCGGCGCCTACCCCGACCTGTTCGGCCGCCAGCAGCGCTACGCCAAGCTGCTGGCCAGCGAGATCGTCTTCCGCGTCCATCACCCCCACCTGCTGGTGGTGATGCCCAGCGGCTTCGGTGCGCTGAACCTCGGCCCGAAGGCCACGGCCGCCCTGTCGCAGATCACCGTCGACCAGGCGGCCAAGTCCGACGGCCTGGTCCGTGCCGCGCTGGAGGGCGTCGCCAAGGTCGCCACCGACAACGGGCACCCCACCCAGATCCCCCACGTCCAGGCCGCGCCGGCCGCCGCGCTGTCCGGCGGCGGTGGCTCCTCGCACACCGCGCTCTACGTCGTGGCGGCGATCGTCGTCGTGCTGGGTCTCGCGCTGGTCGCCATCTCGGTGCGCACGCGCCAGGGCGCCTGAGCTCACTTGACGACCTGCGCGGTCAGCAGC
>JAWVFY010000344.1:0-5493 GCA_033855575.1 Solirubrobacteraceae bacterium | reverse complement strand
CGTCCGCAGCGTGGGCTGCGTCTTCGCCAGCGCGAGCCCGCCCGCCAGCGCAGCGGTCGCCACGCCGGCAGCGGCAACAAGCGACATCCCCATCGCGCGAGCGGGCCGGCCGCTTCTCCGGGCTCGTGTGTCTCCGGGGGCTGAACGTCCGGTCATTGGTGCTCCTTTGGTGGTCGCATGTGCTTGACCATCCAGACGCCGCACCATCCCCGCCCCTTCCCGACCGACACTAGACTGGCGCCACCCTGGCTGGGTAGCTCAGCTGGTCAGAGCGCACGACTCATAATCGTGAGGTCGGGAGTTCGAGTCTCCCCCCAGCTATCTCCGGAAAGCCCTGCACCTGCGGTGTTTTCTGCGTCCTGTAGGGACGCTTCGGAGGGCTCGTGCAGACCCTCGTCAAGGCCTCCAGTGCCAATAAGTGCCATTTGAACGCCCTCCACGAGCGCTCTGAGGCGCTCCCGGTCGCCCTTGTTGAAGCGCATCACGTGGGTGTAGATCCGGAACGTGACGGCCATGTCGGCATGTCCCGCGTCCTGCGCGACCGTGGCGGGGTCGTCGCCGATCGCGACACGCAGGCTGATGTACGTGTGGCGGAGTGAGTGCGGCGTCAGACCCTCGGGCGTCGGCGCCAGCCCGGCGGCCTCGAGCATCTCGTCGGCCAACTCGACGGCCCTGTCGAAGATGCGCTTGCGCGCGTTGTCGCGCGACCACATGCCGCCGGTCAACGTCGAGAACACCTTGTCGCTCGCGCGCGTGTGCTCCGCGCTCGCCTTGCGCTCCGCCAGCTCGTCCCGCAGCGCCGGCATCAGCGGCACCCAACGCACCCCCGCCTCCGTCTTCGACCCGGCGATGCGCAACCGTCCGCCGGCTAGGTCAACGTCGCGCCACCGCAGCGCGAGCGCCTCACCGATCCGAAGGCCGGCAAAGATCAGCGTCGCGATCATCGGGCGACGCAGGCAGGTGTCGCGGTCGGCGCGGTTGTGCGCCTCGGCGTCGAGCTCGCCGGCAGCGGCGATCAGCGCCTCGATCTGCTCGGGGCGGTCGAGATAAGCGCGGCGCACGCGCCTGACCTTGAGCTTGCGGTTGCGCGGGTTGACCCTGACCGGGTTGCGAGTGATCAGCTCGCGCTCGTCGGCAACGTCGAGGATCGTGCCCAGCCGGGTGATCGTCGCGTTGATGTACGAATGGGCCATCCGCCCCTCGCGGACCTTGTACTCGCGATAGCGGTCGACCTCGGCGACGGTGATCTGCGACAGCCGGTGGCGGTGAAAGAACGGCAACAGGTGGCAGACCAGCTCGTTGCGGTAGCTCTGCCACGTCGACGGCGCGATCGCATCGCGCCGCGAAGCGAGCCACTCGGATGCGAACTCGTGGAACGTCGGATCGGCCGTTTCGGGCATGGGCGGCGGCGACGGCGGGCGCCACACGCCTCGCCGGACGTCGGCGAGCACGTTCTGCAGTTCGTCGTCGGCCTTGCTGCGAGTCCAGCCCTCGTCGCGTGATCCGAGCGTGACGTACTGGCGCTTGCCGTACGCGGTGAACCGCAGGGCGTAGATCAACCCCAGGGACGTCTTGCGCTCTACGACTCGGCCGGTGAGCCGGCGTGCCATCAGAACCTCCTAGGTTCGTTTCGGGGCACGCTTGGAACGTACCCCGCCGATCGGAAGTAGCTCCAAGTCGCCCTTGGGGTCCGAGCCACGGCGAAAGCGGTTCGCGCGTCGCGGCGGCGCCGGGGCCCCGAGCCCGGCTTCGAGCGCCGCCAGCGCGACGCTCGGGTCGAAGCGCAGGCGGGGTCGGCGCCCGGCGCCGAGGCGAAGCGCGCCGAGCTCGACTGCGTGGTCGTAGACCCACTCGCGCGAGACCCCGAGTCTGCGCGCCAGGCTCTGGGCGTCGAGCAGGTCGCTGCCAAAACGGTCCGGGGCGACATCGGTCATCGGCAATAGGGCGCTACGGGCGCCGTCTCCCCCTCCCGCGCTCCATCACATCCCCATGTCCATGCCGATGTCGAGGTCCGGTGCGGACGGTTCGAGCGTGGGCGGCTCGGGCGGCAGCTTGTCGAGATCGGGCAGCAGCTCGCGTCCCGGCTCGGGCTGGGCGTCGTCTCGGCGGGGCTCCTGGCCAGGGTCTGGCGGCTCGGCGTCCGCCCGGTCGCGGTGGAGTGCCTTGCGGGCGGCGTCCTGTATGGGTTCGGGTTCGCTGTCGGCGCGGTCGTGGTCGGGGCGCTGGATCAGCTCCTTGGCCGCCTGGCGCTGTTCTTCGGTGGGGTGATGTTCGAGCTCCTGCGACCGGGCGTGGTTCTTGGCCAGCTCGCGCGTCGCCAGCCGCTGTTCCTCGGTTGGGTCGGGGCGCGGTTCGTTCCGGTGTGCGCCGTACTTGTCGGCGAGGTCGCTGGCGAGGTCGTGCTGGCGGCTGTCGTCGAGGTCCTTCTCGAGGTTGGCGGTCAGCTGCTCCTTGCTGTTGAGCGAGACCGGTTCTTGGTTGACGAATGGCTTGGGGTCGGCGACGTAGTAGCGGCTCTCGGTCGTGTGGCGAGACATTGCGGTGTAGCCCCACTCTTGGTAGCTGCCGGGGCTGCCGAGCACGAAGCCCTTGTCGATCGTCGAGCCCTGCGCCTTGTGTGCGGTGGTGGCGTATCCGTGGTCGATGTGGCCGTCGTCGACGAAGGTGCGTGGCACGCGGATCTGATCGCCCTTGTCGGTCTTGACGTCGAGGTGTCCGTCGTGGGCGTCGAGGACGGTGGCGCGGTCGCCGTTGACGACACCGAGCTGGCGGTCGTTCTTGGTGACAACGATCTCGTCACCCGTGGCGAACGGCTTGCCGTTGTAGTCGACATCGGAGCCGAGGCGGCCGGCGTCGTGCATCGTCTCGCGGGCACGCTCGTTGAGATCGGCAACGTCGGTGCGACGCATCGCGATCATCCGCGCGTCCTCGCCGGCCTGCTTTGCCTCCCACCAATCGCTGGTCAGCTGCTCACGTACGGCCGGCGCGGTCTCGGCCGTGTGGATGCGGTCGTGGTCGATGTAGGCCTCGGCCCACTCGGCGACGTTGCCGTCGCGCAGCGCGCTGAGAGCGCGGCGATCCCACTCGAGGTCCTGCCGCCGGACCTCGGTCAGCTCGATCGCGCCGATGCGCTCGGCGATCCCACGGAATGCGCCGCCGGCCTCGATCTCGGGCAACTGGCGGTCATCACCTACGAGAACCAGCTTGGTCTTGGTGTGCAACGTCCACACCTCAAGCTCGGCCAAGTCCCGGGTGCCGACCATCCCCGCCTCATCGACAATCAGGACTCCGCCCTGCGGGAGACGGTGGCCGTGGATGAGTCGTTGCTTGAGCGAGGCGATCGTCTCCGTCTCGATACCGGCCTGCTCGCGCAGCTCGCGCGCCGCTTGCGCCGACAGTGCGCAGCCGACGACCTCGAGCCCGCTTGCGTGCCACGCCTCGCGAGCAGCGTCGAGCGCGAACGTCTTGCCCGCACCGGCCGGTGCGCGTAGCACCTCGACGCCGCGACCATCACCGGTAAGTCTGCGAACCGCGCCAGCCTGCTCGTCGCTGAGCGTCCGCTCGACGAGCGCCGCGTCGACGGCGCCCGTCTCGGCGACCGAGGCCCCCTCCGCCTGGCGCTGCTCGGCACCGTTGAGCAAGTTGCGCTCCAGAGCGAGCTGATCGACCGTCGTGTACTGCGTACCGGCCGGATCCGGGATCCGCACCACATCCGGCGAGCCAAGGATCTCGTCCGCTTGCGCTTCGAGCTCGGCGATCGACCGCGCACCGCCATGGCGGGCCTCGGCGACCGCCTGCAGCACGTTGCGCCGCGTGAACGTCGCGCTGTGCCGGGTCAACTGCTCTAGGTCAACGCGGGCCGGCATCGCCTTGTCGCGAAACCGCGGGGTCAGCAGGTACTCGACGCGCTCCTGCGTCAGCCCGAACTCCGCCGCCCGCGCCCGCCACTCCTCGCGCAGCCGCCCGATCGGCACGTCGTAGTCCTTGCGCTTCCGCGTTTCCAGCGCCGCGATGTTCCCGGCCTCCAGCGAGAAGCTGCCCTGCAACTGCATCTGCTCGACGATCTCCGCCCGCCGCTGGGAGAAGTGCTCGATCAACTCCCGCGAGAAGCCACGCAGATCCGCCGCGCCCTTGGTCACAGCACCCCAGTGCGCGCCAAGCCGGTCGGTCACCTCGTAACGCAACCTGGCCTGGTAGAGGTAGCCAGCGGTCTTGGCGTGCGAGTAGAGCGGACGCGCATCGAGCGCCGTCCACCGACCGTCCTCGCCCAGTGTGCGGTTGACCACGACGACGTGCGTGTGCAGCAGCGGATCCCCGGCCCGGCTCGTACGGTGATCAAACGCCGCTGCGGCGAAGCCCTCGCCCTGGATGACCAGCGCGCCACCCTTCCCGCGCCGCGCCCGACACGCCTCGCGCTCCAGGTAGGCGAGCGCATCATCGACCGCGACCTCGTGACAGTCCCGCAGGACCCGGGCGGTCCACGGGTCGCCGATCCCGAACGCGAGACCGACGCTCTTGGGAGCGTTGAACGTCAGATCGAAACCGGCCACCGAGCCGTCCTCCAAAGGCCGGCCGAGCAGCTCGCCGGACTTCGGATCCTCGCCGGCGAGCAGCCGGACGACCTGACCATCGCCGACCTCACCGTCCAGTTCGAGCGCGTCAGCGCCGGAGCCCAGCCAGCGTCCGGGCCGCTCACCCTCACCGGCGTAGTAGTCCTCGCGGCCGAGCGCGACCGCGTCCTCGTAGTAGCGACCAGCGCCGGGACCAGCAGCGAGCTTGCCGACGGACAGCATCTACCGTCTCTGTCGCGCCGACCCCGGCCGGCTCCCCCTCGGGCTTCCTGAACCGCGCTCTTGCGCGCTGAGAAAAGCGCTCACACAAGGGAAGTCGCGCGAGCCGCGATTACCCCGATGCGAAGTTCATGCACGTGGCGCCGCTGCGGCGCGCCGCGAGTGGCCCGCACCGGCGAGGTGCACCTGTGTGCCGCTGGTGGTGGAGCTGGTGGAGCGAGGGCTGCAGAGTGCGGAGGGGACGGGGGCTGGAGAGGGGGTGAAGAGAGGTGGCAGTGCAGCTGGGCAGGCTGGTGGCGGGGTGCGGGTGGGCGTAGGTGAGGTCGATGGTCTGGGTGGTGGAAGTGGTGGTGTCGCGGTTCGACGACGTCGAGCCGGAAGTCGATAGGTCGCAAGCGCTGCACGTAATCGAGCCCATCGGTCCCACGCTCGCTAAGCAGCGTCGCGATCACAAATTCGCGGATTCGGCGAGCGCGGCTGACACCGTCCGCTCGGGAGCCTCGTGAAAGCTCCGCGCCAAGGTCGTCGACGAGCCGGATCGGGATGCGCTCCATATATCGGGCGCCGGCAGGATCCCCCGGGCGGCCATTGCGGCGATGGCTGCCGCACGGTTACGTGCCCCGAGCTTCCGATAGGCGTTGCGCAGGTGCAGCTTCGCCGTGCTCCGGCTGACGAAGAGGGCCTTGGCGATGTCTGCGGTCGT
>JAWVFY010000343.1:0-6119 GCA_033855575.1 Solirubrobacteraceae bacterium | reverse complement strand
CACCGACTGGGTCGCCAAGCTGTCAGACGTCGGGCCCGACGGCAGCGAGACGCTCATCACCGAGGGCGCGCTGCGTGCCTCGCATCGCGCGCTGGACCGGGTGCGCAGCACAGCGGGCTCGCCGTATCACCTCGAGGAGCATCCGCGCCCGTTGACGCCGGGCCGCAGCTACGCGTTCGACGTCGCCATCATCGCGACGGCCTACCAGCTCGCGCCGGGACACGCCCTGCAGCTGCGCCTGACCACCGACGACATGCCGACGCGCCTGCCCGGCACGGTTCAGTTCGACCGCAACGCCCCGGCCTCCGCGAAGGTCGTCCCGCTGCCGCCCGCGACCAACACGGTCCACGAGGGCGGCCGGCGCGGCTCCTACCTGCTGGTGCCGCTCCAGCCCTAACCGGGCGCGATGATCACGTCGGAGTCGTCGAGCTTGGTCTCCTCGTGCTGGCGCCAGACGTCGCGGATGACGATCTGGACGGCCGCCGCGACCGGGATGGCCACCAGCGCCCCGAGGATGCCGAGCAGCGAGCCGCCGATGAGGATCGCGACGATGACCGCCAGCGGCGCGACGTTGACGGTCCGCCGGTAGACGACCGGCTGGATGACGTTGTTCTCGATCTGCTGATAGACGATGAACACGATGACCCAGACGATCGTGGACGTCGGGAAGTTGTTGAACAGCGTCACGATGGCGATCGCCACGCCGCCGAGCGTCGCCCCGACGAGCGGGATCAGGTCCAGGAAGGCCATCAGCACCGCGAGCGGCACGGCGAAGGGGACGTTGAGGATCGTCAGCGTCAGATAGGTCGTCAGGCCGGCAAGCACGCTGATCAGCAGGTTCCCGGCGACGTAGCCCGCGATCGAGCGGTAGATGTCGGTGGCAATGCCGCGAAAGCGCTCCTCCTGCTCGGGCCCGCGCAGCCCCAGCAGCCAACCCGCCAATCGCTCCCCGTCGAGCAGCAGGAAGAAGGTCATCGTCAGCACCGTCACCAGCTGGACGAGCGCGCCGAAGACACCGACGGTGATCGACTGCAGCGCGCCGGCCGCGTCGCCGAGGTGGCTGGGGAGCTTGCGCGCCTGCGCGTTGAGCTTGGCGGAGATGTGGTACTTGTCGTCGTACTTGCGGAACTGGCGGTTGTTGCGCAGGTCGTGGACGTAGTTGGGGATGTCCTTGGCCAGCTGGTCGACCTGCTTGACGATCGGCGGCACGACCAGCAGCCCCACGCCGAAGATGCTGGCGGCGATCACCACGTAGACCAGCAGGATCGACATCCCGCGCGGCAACCCGCGGCGGCGGAAGAACGCCACCGCCGGTCCCAGCGCCACCGCCAGGAACACCGAGATGAAGACCAGCAGCAGCGTCGCGCGGACGAGGTAGAGCAGGTAGATCAGCCCGACGATCCCCGCGATCGTCAGAACGATCCGGGCAATCGTGCGCGAGCTCGGCCCGGACGACGGCACGCCGGGCAAGCTACGGATCGGCCCGGACGCGCTAGTTCATCTAACGGCGGCGGCGGCCGAAGACGGCCAGGCCGCCGCCGATCACGAAGCCGGCGACGGCGGCGCCGATCAGGACCTCGCGCTGATGGCGGCGGATGTGGCGGCGCCAGTCGGCGACCACGCTGACCTCGGTGCGCAGCCGGTCGACCGCGCCCACCAGCTCCTGGCGGTTGGCCTCGATCGACTGGCGGATCTCCTCGGGGCTGCGACCGCTCACGACGACAGCTCCTCCCTGGTCTTGCGGGCCTCTTCGATGGCCATGGCAGGCATCGGCGGTGAGCTGGACTTGAACAGGCGCGCGGCCAGCAGGCCGGCGAAGCCGCCGAGGATGAAGAGGACCGCCGCGACGACGAAGAAGCCCCAGAAGATCTGGCCGGTGCCGACGGGCAGCGCCCAGTAGGCCAGCCAGGCCAGGCCCTCCACGAGCAGAACGATGCCGAAGATCGCGAACACCGCGGCAGCGCCGCCGACCACCGCGCCCTTGGCGATGCGCCCGACCTTGTGGCTGACCTCCGCCTTGGCCAGCTCGATCTCCTCGCGGACGAGCAGCGAGGCGCGCTCGGAGATCTCGTTGACCGCGTCGGCGATCGCCTTGGCGCTGTTGTGGTCGTCAGCCGACAACGCGCTTGAGGATCAGGGCGGCGACGAGGCCACCAGCGAATGCGGCACCGACCAGGATCTCGGGTTTGTCGCCGGACGACGTGTGGACGTCGGCGGTCATTCGGGCGGTTCTTCCCCGAACAGGCGCCGGTAGACGACGGCCGCGACCCGGGTGGTCAGGATGCTGGCGGCGGCACCGAAGCCCGCGAGCAGGGCAGACCAGGCGAGGCGCTTGACGATGTCGTTCTCCACGGGCGCAACGCTAGCGAGCGCGAGCGGCGGCTGCGTCCAGCCCTCCGCAGATCGTCTCGACGACATAGGTCTTGGCCTGCTCGTACTCCGCGTCGCCGCGCGGCAGGAACCCGAAGATCCAGCCCGTCAGCACCTGTTCGATCGCGCCGTAGAAGGCCAGCGCGGCGAACTGCGACGTGATGTCGGTCCGGAACTCGCCGTCGGCCTGCCCGGAGCCCACGATGTCGCCGATCCCCGCGTAAGCCTTGCGGATGACGTCGAGGTGGGTCTGGCCGAAGGAGTTGGCGGCGCGCGTGACCTCGACGATGATCACCTTCATCAGGTCGGGGTCGTGGCGATAGGAGTCCACGATGAACGACGCGATCGCGTAGAGCTTGTCGCGGGCCGGGATCCGCTGGCGGTCGATGTCGCCGATCAGCTCGACCATCACGTCCCACCGCTCGAGGAACAGCGTGTCGAGAACCGCGTCCTTGGAACCGAAGTAGTGATAGACGAGGCCGTAGGCGACACCCGCCTCCTCGGCGATGTCCGACACGCGGCACTGGGTGAAGCCGCGCTGGGCGAACACGCGGATGGCGGCGTCGAGGATCTGGCGGCGCCGGTCGACCTTGGAGACCGCGGCCATCAGACGCGGACCCCGGCAACGGCATTGAGTTGGACGACGACGGCGCGCAGAGCCTCTTCTCCCCTTGATCGACTCGTCAGTCAAGATACCCGCGATGCCGGAGCGCGCGCAGCCCGTCCCTCCCGCACGGATGCCACCGTGGCGCCACGGCCGCCCGCTGAAGCGCTGGCGCTACGTCGGGGTCTACGGGCCCGAGCTCATGGGCTGCTTCGGCACGGTGTCGATCGCCGGGCTGCCCCAGGCGTTCTGGGCGATCTGGGACCGCGACACGCGCGTGCTGCGCGAGCGCACCCGCTTTCGCTCCGGCACCGTCCGCCTCGACCGCGGTCGCGTACGCGTGCGCGACCGGGGCGTGGCGATCGACCTGGCCTTCGACGAGCAGGCGGGGACACCCGTGGAGGTGGTCTCCGACCACGGGGACTCCTACATCTGGACGCGCAAGCGCGCGGGCGTGCGGTTCGCCGGCAGCGTGGTCATCGACGGTCACGAGCGGGCGCTGATCGCCCGCGGCGTCATCGACGACTCGGCCGGCTACCACGCGCGGCACACCGCGTGGTGCTGGAGCGCCGGCGTCGGTGTGGCCGAGGGCGGGCTCGACGTCGCGTGGAACCTCGTGACCGGCATCCACGACGCGCCCACCGGCAGCGAGCGCGCGGTGTGGGTCGACGGGGTTCCGGCCGAGACACCGCCGGTCGCCTTCGACGAGCCGCTGACTCAGGTGGCGGCGGTTGACGGCACGTTCGCGCTTCGCTGCACGGTCGAGGCGGTGCGCGAGCGGAACGACAACCTCGGCCTGCTGCGCTCGCGCTACGCGCAGCCGTTCGGCGCCTTCGCCGGAACGCTCCCCGGCGGCCTGCGCCTGGAGCAGGGCCTCGGCGTGATGGAGCGCCACGACGTCGCCTGGTGACCGGCGTGAGATCGGTGCCGCCGGGGTAGCATCCGCCGCGAAACGGACTTCCACGGCAGGGGGAGGAACTTCATGTCCAGTCGTCGACCGAGCCCCGCGCTCGTCGTCTCGATCATCTCGCTCGTCGTTGCGCTGAGCGGGACCGCGGTGGCCGCCAGCCACCTGCTGATCACCAGCTCCTCGCAGGTCAAGAACCACGTGCTGACCGGGCTCGACATCCGCAATGGCTCGATCACCGGAGCCGCGATCAGGAAGGGGTCGCTGTCGGCGAGCCTGCTGAAGAGCAGCTTCAGCGGCAGCTCGGTGGACAGCACCTCGAGCGGCAGCGCCTCGGAGGCCATCCGCAAGACGGGGCCCGTGGTCGCCAGCGGCGGCAAGGCGGTAGTGGCGACGCTCGACCTGGCGCCGGGCGCCTACGCGATCTTCGCCAAGGAGGTCATCACGCCCGATCTCTCAGACCCGAACCTCATCAACACGATCTTCAAGGCCAACAAGACGGTCATCGCCGACTGCACGCTGGACGTGGCGGGCGACGGCGACTTCTCCTCCGGGCCGATCCAGTCGCCGGGCTCCGACAGCCCTGTGGGCCTGCAGATGCAGGTCACGCGCACCCTCGGCGCACCGGCCACCGCGACGCTGACCTGCGAGACGGGCGCCGACCTGCCGTGGCACGGGGCCGACGCCTCGATCATCGCCCTGCCGGTGTCCTCGGTGAGCAGGACGACCAGCGCCCCGTAGCCGCGACCCGGCCGCTCGCGCGTACTCTCCCCCGCCGTGAGCGTCCCCTTCGGCAACTACCAATACGAGATCTACCTGGCCGGCATGGCCGACCAGGTTCCCGAGCTCCCGATGTCGTGGGCCGAGTGGGAAGCCGCCGCCCACGACGTCCTCGAGCCCGGCCCGCGCGGCTACCTGTTCGGCGGCGCGGGCACCGAGGACTCGATGCGGGCCAACCTCGAGGCGTTTCGCCGCTGGCGGATCGTGCCGCGGATGCTGCGCGACGTGGCCGAGCGCGACCTGGCCACCGAGATCCTCGGCACCCCGATGCCCGCGCCGGTGCTGCTGGGGCCGGTGGGCGTCCAGTCGATCCTGCACCCCGAGGGCGAGCTGGCCAGCGCCCGGGCGGCCGCGTCGCAGGGCGTGCCGATGGTGGCCAGCACCGCGGGCTCGCACACGCTCGAGCAGATCGCCGAGGCCGCGGGCGACGCGGCGCGCTGGTATCAGCTGTACTGGCCGCGCGGCGAGGAGCTCGCGGCGAGCTTCGTCGCGCGCGCCGAGGCCGCGGGCTACGGCGCGCTGGTCGTGACGCTCGACACGGCGCTGCTGGGCTGGCGGCCGCGCGACCTGATCGGCGGATACCTGCCGTTCCTCAAGAGTGTGGGCATCGCCAACTACCTGGCCGATCCGGTGTTCCGCTCGACGCTGGAGCGCACGCCCGAGGAGGACCCGCAGGCGGCGGTCGGCCAGTTCGTGGGCGTGTTCAGCAACCCGGCGGTGACCTGGGACGACCTGGCCTGGCTGCGTGAGCAGACCTCGCTGCCGATCGTCCTCAAGGGCATCCTGCACCCCGACGACGCCCGCGAGGCTGCCGCGCGCGGCGTCGACGGCGTGATCGTCTCCAACCACGGCGGCCGCCAGGTCGACGGCGCCATCGCGCCGCTCGACGCGCTGCCGGCGGTCGTCGAGGCGGTGGGCGATCAGCTCACGGTCCTGATGGACAGCGGCATCCGCAGCGGCGCCGACGGCTTCAAGGCGTTGGCGCTCGGTGCGCAGGCGGTGCTGCTCGCTCGCCCGGCGATGTGGGGGCTCGCCGTGGCCGGCGAGGAGGGCGTGCGGACCGTGCTGCGCAGCTTCCTGGCCGAGCTCGACCTGACGCTCGCCCTGAGCGGGCACACCTCGCTGGCGACCGTCGGCCCCGAGACGCTTCAGCTGACCAGCTGAGCGGGGGCGCCGCCGTGCAGCGGCGCGAGCTCGACGACGGCCCGGCCGCCGCGGATCTCCACGCTGGCGATCATGCGAGCTCCGTCGGGTGCCGCGGCGAGCGCCTCGCCCGCCTCCTCCGCGTCGGCCTCCGGCAGGCCGCACTCGCGCAGAAAGCGCACGAGATAGGTCGGATCGCCCCCCTCGACGACCGCCTCCTCGATCCGCGGTGCGCTGCGCGCCGCCGAGGCCAGCGGGCGCAGCATGCAGACCGTCACGTCGTCGCCGCCGGCGTCGGCGTCCGCGTGCAGCCAC
>JAWVFY010000342.1:0-4102 GCA_033855575.1 Solirubrobacteraceae bacterium | reverse complement strand
CAGCGCCTCCTCGGCCTCGGGCGTGTGGGCGAGGGCCGCCGCGAGGATGGCCGCGCTGAGGCGGCGGTCCTGGTTGCGCGTCGCCTGGATGAGGCGGCGCGCGTTGCGCGCGTGAGCGGCACCCGACGAGTTGACCAGCAGCCCGAGCAGGCGCTTGGTCTCCGGCCAGCGGGCCACCGCGTACTCCTCGTGGAGCTCGCGGGTGTAGAAGGCCAGCCGCCAGATCCAGGCGTTGGCCTGGTCGCGGCGGCCGATGCGCTTCTCGGCCAGCGCCTGGAGCATCACCTTGGACGCCTCGCGCTTCTCCTCGCGCGACCACTTGCCGATCTCGTCGATGGCCAGGTCGATCGCCTCGGCGTCCTTGGCGGCGACGATGTCCTGCAGCGCGCGCAGACGCAGCTGGGAGTTCTTGTTGCGCTGCACCGCCGTGAGGAGGAACGCGCGCTTGAGCTCGCCACCGTGGTCGAAGTGCAGCATCGCGCGGGCCCGCCGCCAGCCGTTGGGGTTGACCCGGGCGCCGGCCAGGGCGGCCCACTGGATCTGCTCGCCGTAGTCGAGGTGCTCGACGGCGATCCGCCACAGCTCGCGCTCGAAGACCTCGATCCGCCGCGCCTCGTCGGCGACGACCGGGATCACGCGGCGCTCGACGCGCACGCGGCGCCCGCGGCCGCGGCGCACCGGTCCCACGACGATCGCGCCGCCACGGTAGACGTCGCGGTCGAGCAGCGAGTGCAGCGTGATGACCGGGTCGTCGTGCTTGGTGGCCGGGTGGACGAAGTCGACGACGATCCCCGACTCCTTGCCCGGGTGCCGGCGCGTGACGCGGCCAACGCGCTGCTGGTAGATGCGCCGCGAGGCGGTCGGCGCGAGGTGCATGCAGACCGTGGCCCGCGGCGAGTTCCAGCCCTCGGCCAGCAGCTGCGCGTTGACCAGCACATCGATGTCGCCGCGCTCGTAGGCGGCGAGGATCTCCGCCAGCTGGCGCTTGGGCGTCTCGCCCGAGACGCCCTCGGCCTTCATGCCCTCGTCGCGGAAGGCCTGGGCCACGTTCATCGCGTGGCGCACGCCGGCCGCGTAGACGACGCCGGGGACGCCGTTGAACCGCGTCTTGTAGAGGTTGGCGATGGCCAGGTTGAACGGCAGCTGGTCGAGCAGCTCGGCCAGCATCTCCTGGTCGAACTCGGTGTCGACCTCGCCGCGGCGCAGCGGGACCTTGGCGATCGTGCGCACCCCCGGCCCCGGCGGGATGCGGATGCAGCGCAGCGGCGAGATGACGCCCCGGCGGGCGGCCTGGGCGAGGTCAAAGCGCGAGGTTTGCGTGGGAAACAGGTCGGTGACGTGCCGGGCGATCAGCGCGCCGGTCGCGGTCATGCCGACGAAGATCGGGCCCGTCCACTGACGGATCGCCGCGGAGGTCTTCTCGCCCAGCGCCGTGTGGGCCTCGTCGCAGATGACGATCGTGTAGGCCGACGAGATCGTCCCCGCGTTGCGGACGAACCACTGATAGGTCTCGACGGTGACGGGGCCGTCAGCGCGATCCTCGTCGCCGAGCAGCGCCTTGCAGATCCGCTTGGCGTAGCCGCGGTCGCGCAGCTCGCCCTCGAACTGGTCGACGAGGTTGCGGCGGTGGGTGAGGATCAGCACCCCGCCGGTACGCGACGCCTCGACGAAGCCGAGGGCGGCGACCGACTTGCCGGCGCCCGTCGCGTGCTCGAACCAGAAGCGCTTGGCGGCGTTGGGATCGTCGGCGGCGGCCTGACCGACCGCGACGTCCTCGTCGACCTCGGACTGCGACTCGGGGTCGTAGTCGGGCTGCTCGTCCTCGCCACCGTCGCCCCCCTCGCCGTCGTCGTCCTCGTCGTCGTCGACGGCCAGCACGGGCGTCGCCGTGCTGCGGGGCGCCAGCCCGGCCGTGCCGTTCTGGGCGGCGGCCAGGAGCGCGGTCAGCGTGCCCGAGAGCGCGTCGACCTGGTGGGGGTTCAGCAGCGTGCCATCGGCCAGGCGCGGCTCGTCCTCGGAGAGCACGCGCTCGAGCCCGAGCAGCAGCGAGTAGCGCCGACGCCACTCGGTCGAGGGCACCTTGGCACCCGCATCGAGCTCGGCCAGGGCGTCGTCGAGCGCATGGCGGCGGCCCGAGCCCGGCGCCAGCGCGTCCTGCGCCTCCTCCTCGGGTCCGACGAATCGCTCGCGCGTGAACTTCTCCGCGCGAGCAACGTCGTCGGAAGATGCAACGGGCGTGGCCTCAGCCACTGCGGAAGGATCAGCCATGCAGGCTTGCGGCAGGAATGGGAAAGGCGAGCAGCGACGGCGCGGCCGCCGGACCGTGCGCGACAGGCGCCCGGCACCAGAGGTGCACCCCTGAGTGGTGGGAACCTCCTGGACCACCCACAACTCGGAGCACAGTCTACTGCACCCGTACCCTGTCGGGAAGCCGATGAAGCGCCCGCAGATCGTCATTGCCGCCATCGCCGTCGTCGCGGTCCTGGCCATCGGCATCACGCAGCTGGGCTCCAACAGCACCCAGCGGGGCGCTACGCCCAGCCTGACCGCCGCCCAGCGCGCGCTGGCCGGCTCGCCCCCGGCGCTCGACGCGCTGCACCACGACGCCAACCGGCTGCTGCCGGGCAGCGGCCTGACGGCCCAGATCAAGGCCCTCCGGGGCCATCCGATCGTGGTCAACGCCTGGGGGTCGTGGTGCGCCCCGTGCCGCGCGGAGTTCCCGGTCTTCCAGCGCGTCTCGGCCCAGCTGGGCAAGCGGGTCGCGTTCCTGGGGCTCGACGTCCAGGACCCGAAGGGGGACGCGGCGAAGTTCCTCACCGCGAACCCGGTGACCTATCCGAGCTACGAGGACTTCGACCAGGCGATCGCCAACCGCTACGGGCTGATCGGCACGCCGAGCACCATCTTCTACGACGCCCGCGGCCGCAAGGTCTTCCTGCATTCGGGGCCCTACCGCAGCGACGCCGTCCTGCGGACCGACATCAAGCGCTACGCGGGTGCCTGAGGTCCGCGTCGACCCGCTGACGGGTCTGAAGGCGATCATCGCCGGCTAGCGCGCGGGCCGCCCGGGCGGGGAGGTGGGTGGGGACGGTCTCACGCCGGCCGAGCCGATCGACGTGCAGCGCGACCCGTTCGCCGAGGGGCACGAGGACCGTACGCCGCCCGAGCTCTACGCGGTCCGGCCCGGCGGCGGCGCGGCCGACACGCCGGGCTGGATCGTCCGCGTCGTGCCCAACCTCTACCCCGCGCTCGACGACGCGTCGCCGGAGCCGCCGCGCTTCGCCAACCCCGACCTGTTCAGCGCCACCGCCGCGCGCGGCGCGCACGAGCTGATCGTCAACGCTCCGGACGCCGTCACCTCGCTGGCCGACCTGGCCGTCGAGCAGGTCGCCGCCGCTGTCGAGGTGTGGCGCGAGCGCGTGCGCGTGCACGCGCCGCAGGCCGCCTGTGTGCACCTGATCGTCAACGAGCGCCACGAGGCCGGCGCCTCCCTGCCCCACACGCACGCGCAGCTCTACGCGCTGGACTTCGTCCCCGCCGCGGTGGCTCGCGAGCGCGAGCGCTTCGGCGCGTACGCCACCCGCACGATGGGCGGCAACCTGCTCGGCGACCTGCTCGGCGAGGAGGTGCGAATGCGCGAGCGGATCGTCGCGATCGACGACGAGGCCGTCGTGCTGGCGCCCTACGGCTCGCGCCTGCCCTACCAGCTGATGCTCGTCCCGCGCGTCCCGCGCGCCCGGTTCGAGGACGACGGGCCGACGGGGGCGGCGCTCCTCCACGACGCGCTGCGACGTCTCGGGCGCCTGCTCGGCGCCACGCCGCCACTGAACCTGTGGGTGCGCACGGCGCCGCGCGGCGCCGACCGCTTCTGCTGGCGGATCGACATCCTCCCCCGGCTGACCCACCTGGCCGGTCTCGAGCTCGGGACCGGCGTGCACCTCAACGTCGTGGCCCCCGAGCGCGCCGCGGCCGCGCTGCGCGACGCGTGATCGCGGTCCTGGCGGCGATGGCCGTCTCGACCGCGACGGGCCTGGCGATCCACGCGCGCTCGCCCGCGCTCGGTCCGCGGGTGGCGACCCACGCGCTACGGGCGATCCTGTGG
>JAWVFY010000341.1:0-12488 GCA_033855575.1 Solirubrobacteraceae bacterium | reverse complement strand
TGCACGATGCCGCCAAGCCGCACACCCAGACGCCACTGCCGATCGGTGGCTTCGGGTTCCCAGGCCACGACGCCGCCGGCGCCGAGCTGGCGCGCGACGTGCTGGGCCGGCTGCGGGCCAGCGAGCGCCTGCGCGGGCACGTGGCGGCGCTGACCCGCCATCACCTGCGGCTGGGCTTCCTCGTCCACAACCGCCCGCTCGACCCCCACGACCTCTACGCGTACCTGGCCGCCACCGGCCCGGTCGCGGTGGATGTCACGCTGCTGTCGGTGGCCGACCGCCTGGCGACGCGCGGGCGCAAGTCCGAGGAGGCGATCGAGAAGCACCTTGACCTCGCGCGCGAGGTGCTGCCACCGGCGCTGGACTGGCACGAGCGGGGCAGCCCGGCGCCGCTGGTTCGCGGCGACGACCTCGTGCGCGAGCTCGGCATCGCGCCCGGGCCCGAACTCGGGCGCCTGCTCGAGGGGCTGCGCGAGGCGCAGTTCGTCGGCGCGGTCAGCACCCGCGAGGAGGCGCTCACGGAGGCGCGCCGCCTGTCGGGCTGAATCAATCATCTAGTGTCCGCGGCCCATGGCCGAGGACTGCATCTTCTGCAAGATCGTGGCCGGCGAGCTGCCGGCGACGAGGGTCTTCGAGGACGACCGGATCCTCGCGTTCATGGACATCGCGCCGTGGACGCGCGGGCACGCGCTGGTGATCCCGAAGGTCCATTACAAGGATCTAGGGGAGATCCCGGTCGATGAGCTCGCCGCGGTGGCGGCGGGCGCCCAGCGGCTGGCCGGCCTGCAGATGCAGCGTCTGGGCGCCGAGGGCGTCAACCTCCTCAACTCCTACGGCGCCGCGGCGTGGCAGACGGTCTTTCACTTCCACATCCACGCGATCCCGCGCTACACGGGCGACGGCATGGTCGCCCCGGCGCGGCCGGGCGCCGGCGGAGATGCCGACTCGATCCGTGCCACGGGTGAGGAGCTCGCGCGATGAGCCCGGCCTCGTTCGGCCCGTGGACGCTGGGGGAGGACGGAGCGCTCGCCGTCCTTACCCTCGCCAAGCCGCCGCTGAACCTCTTCGACACCGAGGTCGAGGCGGGGCTGCACAAGGCGATTGAGCAGCTGGCCGCCGCGCCGCCCCGCGGCCTGCTCGTGCGGGCCGAGGGCCGCGTGTGGACCGCCGGGGTCGATGTCAACCTCTTCGCGGACCTGGATCCGGACAGCGGCGCCGCGCTATGGGAGCGCGGCTTCGCGCTCGTCCAGCAGCTCGAGGACATGCCCTGCCCGGTCGTCTTCGCCGCCCATGCGCTGTGCCTGACCTGGGGGCTCGAGCTGGCGCTGGCCTGCGATCTGCTGGTGGCCGCCGAGTCCGCGCAGTTCGGGCTCGTGGAGGTGCGCGTCGGCCTCACGCCGTCGATGGGCGGCCCGCAGCGGATCGCCGAGCGCGCCGGCCCGGCCCGCGCCCGGCACCTCGTCATGACCGGCGAGCTGGTCGACGCCGCGACGCTGGCGTCGTGGGGCGTCGTGACCAGCGTGTTCCCCGACACCGAGTTCGAGGAGCGCTCCCGCGCGCTGGCCCGCGGGCTGGCCGAGGGCCCGACCCGGGCCCATGCGGCGACCAAGGCCATCATCCGCGCCCAGAAGGAGGGCGGCGCGCGCGCCGCCGACGAGATCGTCCCGGCGCTCTCGGGTGCGCTGTTCGCCACGGAGGACCTCAACAACGCAGTCCGTTCGTTCCTGGCCGAGGGGCCGGGCCACGCGACCTATCAGGGGCGCTGATGGAGTTCGATCGCTTCACCGTCGTGCTGCTGCGCTGGCCCGCCGTCATGCCCGAGTTCTCCGACGAGGAGCTCGCGCGTCTCCAGGCGGGGCATATCGCCTTCCTGGCCCAGATGCGCGAGCGCGGGCTGCAGCTGGCCAGCGGCCCGTTCTTCGAGCAGCCCGACGAGCGCCTGCGGGGCATCGCGATCTTCAGGACCGACCTCGAGCAGACGCGGGCGCTGCTGGCCGACGACCCGTCCGTGCAGGCGGGCCGGCTGGAGCCCGAGCTGGCGACGTGGCTCGTGCCGCAGGGCTCGCTCCCCGCCTGAGCTGCGCGTCACTCCGAGACGCCGACGCGCTGCATCCCGCGCAGCGCGAAGCCGCCGAAGACGACCAGCAGCCCGCCGACCGAGGCCAGCGCCGGCCAGGTGGCGCCCCAGGTCACCGCGCCGAGGAACCCCTGGCGCGCCCCCGCGAGCACGTGCGTGACGGGGTTGATGTCGGAGATGACCTGCAGCCAGCCTGCCAGCAGCGCGCGTGGGGCGTAGGAGGTCGTGAACAGCGTCAGGATGAAGTTGCCCATCTGCATCAGCGGCGCCGCCTGCTGGGTGCGAAACCGGAGGGCCACCGCCACCGCGAAGCAGGCCATCGCCGCGGCCAGCGCCATCACCAGCACGTAGGCGATCAGCAGCCCGCCGACGCCCGGCCAGTGCACGCCGAGCGCGAAGGCGACGACGAGCAGGAACGTCGCGGGCAGCAGCGCCCGCAGCGAGGCCGAGGCGACGATCCCCGTCAGCAGGGTCGGGCGCGAGATCGGGGCGACGAGCAGCCGGTCGAACCAGCCGCCCTCGATGTCGCGGGCCAGGTTCACGCCGGTGGCCGCACCGGTGAAGCCGGCGCCCTGCAGCAGGCCGACCGGCACGATGAAGGTGCGGAAGTTGTCGACGTGCGCGAAGCCGGGCAGGTGCGAGGCCCGGCCGAAGACCGCCGAGAGCCCGAGCATGAACAGCGTCGGCGCGAGCACGCCGGGCAGCGCGCCGGTGGGGACGCGCAGGATCTCGTTGAGCGCCCGGCGCGTCAGCGCGCGGATCGTCCGCAGGCGCTCGCTCATCCCTCGCGCAGCCTTCCCCGCAGGGCGACGACCGCCAGCGCGATGGCGAACACGGCCAGTCCCGCCGCGGCCGCCAGGCCCTCGAGCACGGGCGTGGCCCGCACGGCGTCGACGATCGGCGTGCGCATGCCGTTGGCGATGTAGCTCAGCGGGTTGTACTGGGCGATCGTGTCGACCGGCGCCTCCAGCAGCGAACGCGGGAAGAACGCGCTCGACAGGAACAGGATCACGAAGATCAGCGGGAAGATCCCCTGGAGCGTCGACGCGCTGCGGGCGCGCAGCGCCAGCGTGATCCCCAGGGCGCCGAACGCCACGCCGGCGACGACGGCCAGCCCGATCGTCACCAGCGCGCCCGCGAAGCCGCCTGCGATGTGGGCGCCGAAGATGAGCCCGAGCGCGAGGAAGTACAGGACCTGTCCGAGCGCCACCAGGGCGACCGCGCCCAGACGGCCGAGCACGATCGCCACCCGCGGGATCGGTGCCGCGGCCAGCCGGTCGAAGAAGCCGCCCTCGATCTCCAGCGCGGCGGCCAGGCCCTGGGCGATGCCGCCGAGGAGCAGCGACTGCGTCAGCGCTCCCGCCAGCTGGAAGTCCAGGAAGCCGTGCACGTGGGGGAAGCCCGGCAGCGCCGTCGTGCGGTGCAGCCCGCCGACGTTGACGGCCAGGAACAGCGACGGGAACAGGACCAGCGGCGCGAGGAACTGCGGCCGGCGCAGCGTGTTGCGCGCCGCGCGCCGGGCGAGCGCGAAGCTCACCCTCGCCAGCCCGGTCCTCACGGCACGAGCGCCGGCGCCGTCACGCCCTCCGCGCCCTCGAGATGACGCCCGGTCTTGGCGATGAAGACGTCGTCGAGCGTCGGCTCGATCAGCTCGAGCGATTCGACCAGGAAGCCCGCCTCGTCGAGCGCGCGCACGACCTCGGCGATCTGCGCGGCGCCCCGCTCGAGGAACACCGACAGGTGGCAGCCGCCGGCCGGCGGCCGATCGGTGCCGAAGGGCTCGAGCACGCGGCGCGCGGTCTCCAGGTCACCTGACCCCGCCGCGAGCGTGATGTCCAGATGGGGGACGCCGACCTCCGCCTTGAGCACCGCCGGCGTGCCCTCGGCGACGATCCTGCCTCCGCTGATGATCCCGACGCGGTCGGCCAGCTGGTCGGCCTCCTCGAGGTACTGCGTGGTCAGGAACACCGTCGTGCCCTCGTCCTTCAGGCGCCGGACCTCGTCCCACAGCGTCACCCGCGACACCGGGTCCAGGCCGGTCGTCGGCTCGTCGAGGAACAGTACCTCGGGCTCGTGGATGAGCGCCATCGCCAGGTCGAGCCGCCGGCGCATGCCTCCGGAGTAGGTGCTCACCCGGCGGTCCTGGGCCTGCTCGAGCCCCACGCGTTCGATCAGCTGGGCGGCGCGGCCGCGCACCTGGCGGGGCGCGATCCCGTGCAGCGTCGCCTGGAGCTCCATCAGCTCGCGGCCGGTCATCAGCAGGTCGAGCGCGGCCTCCTGGAGCGCGACGCCGATGCGCCGGCGGACCTCGCCGGATTGGTGAGCGACGTCGAACCCGGCGACGGTCGCCCGGCCCCCCGTGGGCCGCAGCAACGTGACGAGCATCCGCACGGTGGTGGTCTTGCCGGCCCCGTTGGGCCCCAGGAACCCGTAGACCTCGCCCGGCTCCACGCGCAGGTCGATCCCGTCGACCGCCAGCAGCTTGCGGCCGCGCGAGCCGAAGCTCCGCTGCAGTCCCTCGGTCTCGATCGCCGCCATCTCCACCGATCCTATGGGTGCACGCGAGCACCCCGCACAGCAACCTCAGCCGCTTATTCGTGTTGAATTCACGACAATGAGACGCTTCCCCGCAGTCCTGGCCGCCTCGACCGCGCTCGCCGTGCTGCCCGCCGGCGCCGGCGCCAAGGTCATCGAGATCGGCCAGACGGCCAATCCCTTCATGCCGTCATGCCCGGCGACCCCGTGTTTCGCCGTCAGCCGCACGACCGGCTATCAGGCCAAGGTCGGCACGAATCGCGGGCTGATGACGGTCCCGGCCAACGGCCGGATCGTCGCCTGGACGATCTCGCTGTCCAAGCCCAGCGCCGCCCAGATCAGCTTCTTCAACGCCAAGCTCGGCGGGGCGTCGCAGGCCGGGCTGAGCGTCCTGACGGTCGGCAAGCACCTCAACGACACGGTCAGGCTCGCCGGCCCGCTGACGCTGCTCGAGCCGTACTTCGGTGGGACCGCGCAGTTCCCGCTGGCCGCCAGCCTGCCGGTCAGGAAGGGCGACCTGCTGGCGCTGACCGTCCCGTCGTGGGCACCGGCGCTCCAGGTCAACCTCGCCAACGACACGAGCTGGCGGGCGTCGCGGCTGCGCAGCACCTGCAAGAACAACACCACCCAGACCGCGCAGCTCCAGGTCGGCGCGAAGACGCAGTACTACTGCCTCTACAGCGGCGCGCGGCTGACCTACTCGGCCACGCTGATCACCAATCCGCCGCAGACCAACCCGGCCAAGAAGACCACGACGACCACCACGACGACCCCCAAGGGCTGACGACGCGCCGGGCCGGGCGCTAGCAGGCGCCCGGGTTCTGCTGGCAGAACGCGTTGAAGTCCGCGCCGCCGGAGCCTCCGGTGTTCGACGGCGTCGTTGCGGTCGTCGGCGTCGGGGTCCCGGTGCCGCCCGTGTTGGCGGGCGCGGTGGTCGTGGCCGGCGGCGTGGCCGTCGCGCCGCCCGACGTCGAGGGGGTCACGGCGGCGGGAGTCGTGCTGGTCGTGCTCGTCGTGCTCGTCGTGGCCGTCGTCCCGGTCGAGGTGCCCGGGGCGGGGGTGCCGCCGCTCGGCGGAGCGGTCAGGACGGGCGTGGTCTTGGGCACGTGGTAGGCGACGCTGCCGCCGCCGCAGCCGGCGACCAGGCCGGTCAGGGCAACGAGCGAGAGCAGTCCGGCGTGGCGCGGGCGCATGCCCGACAGGGTAGAACCCCCTCAGGACGCGAGCGGTGCCATGCGACGACCGCAGGTGGGGCAGTCGTTGAGGTCCTTCTGGGCCAGCTGGTCGCACCAGGTGCAGAAGCGCAGGTTCTCGACGGCCCAGGGCAGCTTGGACGCCGAGGGCTCGAGCGGCACGACCATCCCGACGACCTGCAGCTCCTCGCCGGTCTCCCGGTCGCGGTAGATGCGGTCCGGCTCGGCCTCGATGATGATCTCCCGCCCCGTCGACGGGGTCCTCATGCGGTAGCGCTGTAGGGCCATGCGACCGGGAACTCTATCCACCACCTTCTCTCGTGCGCATCCTCATCTTCCACGGCTACCTCCTGCGGGGGACGGGCTCGAACGTCTACAACGCTCGCCTCGCCGCCGCCCTGGACCGCCTGGGGCACGAGGTCCACATGGTCTGCCAGGAGCGCGACCGCACCGCGGCCGGGCTGGACGGCACGGGGGTCAGGATCCACAACCCCGACATCGGCCGCATCCTGCCGGTCTACGTCGCCGACCGCTACGAGGGCTTCGAGGCCAAGACGTTCCTGGAGTGCACCGACGCGGAGATCGACCACTACGTGGCGGCCAACGTGACGGCGGTCGCGACGCTGGCCGCCGACGTCGCCCCCGACGTGGCGCTGGCCAACCACGCCGTGATGGGCCCGGTCGTGCTGGCGCGGGCCCTCGGCGGCCGCGTTCCCTACGCGGCCAAGATCCATGGCAGCGCGCTGGAGTACGTCGTCAAGGCCGACCCCGAGCGGTTCGCCCCGTTCGCCCGCGAGGGGCTCGAGCAGGCCAACGGCGTCCTGGTTGGATCGCTGCACACCGCCGAGTCGCTGTGGCAGGCGCTGCCCGAGATGGGGCTGCGGCCGCGCACGCGCCTCGGGCCGCCCGGCGTCGACGTCGAGCAGTTCGCGCCGCGCCCGCGCCCCGAGGCCGCCGCGCGCCTGACCGAGCTGGCCCGGCGCCTGGAGGCGATGCCCCACAGCGCCGAGGAGGGCTCGTTCGCCCGCGACGAGGCGGCGGCCGGGCGGGCCCTCGCCTCGCTGGCCCCGCAGGCCGACCGCCTGGTGGCGTTCGTGGGCAAGCTGATCGTCTCCAAGGGAGTCGACCTGCTGGCCGCAGCGTGGCCCCTGGTGCTCGCACAGGTGCCCGACGCGCGGCTCGTCGTCGTCGGCTTCGGCGCGTTCCGCACCGGGTTCGAGGACCTGCTCGCCGCGCTGGCCACCGGCGACCTCGGCGCCGTCCGCGCGCTGGCGGCGCGGGGGCGAGCCGCCGAGGGCGGGCCGCCGGGGCGCCTGGAGATGCTCGCGGCCTTCCTGGACTCGCTGGAGGATGCCGGCGCCGCGGAGTACCTCGAGGCCGCACGCCGGCTGCCCGGCCGCGTGACGATCGTCGGCCGGCTGGATCACACGGAGCTGGCCGACCTGCTGCCGCTGTGCGAGGCCCAGGTCGTTCCCAGCACGTTCCCCGAGGCGTTCGGGATGGTGGCCGCCGAGGCGGCGGCCTGCGGGGTGCTGCCGGTCAGCGCGGCGCACTCCGGGCTGGCCGAGGTCAGCCGTGTCCTGGCCGGCGCCGTTCCCAAGAGAGCGCGCGAGCTGCTGGCCTTCGACCTCGGTCCAAACGCGGTGCGCGACCTGGCCGACCGCCTGATCGGCTGGCTGGCGGCCAGCGAGGCGCTGCGGGCCCCGACGCGCGAGGCGCTGGTCGCCACAGCCCGTGCACGCTGGTCCTGGGAGGGCGTGGCCGACGGTGTGCTGGCCGCGGCCCGGGGCGATCTCGATGCCCTCGCGGCGCCCTCGTGAGCCCGCTACGCCGCGCCGGACGGACCGATAGGATTCCGCGCCGCATGCCCTCCGCCCCCCGGTTCTCGCTGCTCGCCGCCGGTGCCGTGGCCGTCGCCGCGCTCGCGGGCTGCTCGGCCAAGGGCGGCGACAACGCCGACGTGGTCGCCGGCAAGAAGCTGTTCGTCCAGAAGTGCGGTTCCTGCCATGTGCTCAGCCACGCCGGGACCAAGGGGACGACCGGCCCGAACCTCGACGACGCGTTCGCCGAGTCCGTCCGCGAGGGCTTCGGCGCATCGGCGGTCCGGGGGATGGTCCGCCAGCAGATCGCGCTGGCCCGCAAGGGGGGGATCATGCCCCAGAACCTCGTCAAGGGCGGCCAGGCCCAGGATGTCGCGGCCTACGTCGCGCAGGTCGTCTCGCGGCCCGGCCAGGACACTGGCCTGCTGGCCGCCGCCGTGCCCAGCGCCGCGTCGAGCAAGCCCGCGTTCGAGGCGGCCAGCGGCACGCTGACGATCCCCGCCGACCCCAACGGGCAGCTGGCCTTCGTCAACAAGACCGCCACCGGTAAGGCCGGCAAGATCACCATCGACATGCCCAACACGTCGGGCACGCCGCACGACATCGCGATCGACGGCAAGGGCGCGGGGAAGGTCGTGCCCAGGGGGACGTCGACGTTCACCGCCACGTTCGCGCCCGGCAAGTACACGTACTACTGCCAGGTCCCCGGCCACCGCCAGGCCGGGATGGTCGGCACGCTGACGGTCAAGTAGCGCTGCGCAGCGCGGCCAGCCGGCGCTCCAGGAAGCGACGCTCCGGCCCGGGATCCGTGAGCGTCACGGCGCGCGCGTAGGCCTCCGCGGCCTCCACCTCACGGCCCAGGCGCCGCAGCAGGTCCGCGCGCGTCGCGTGCAGGTAGCGATAGCCGTCCAGCGCCAGGGCGTCAACCAGCGCCAGCGCGGCATCGGGGCCCTCGGTCTCGGCGACAGCCACCGCGCGGTTGAGCTCGACGACCGGCGAGCCCGTCATCCGGGCCAGCGTGCCGTAGAGCGCCGCGATCTGCGGCCAGTCGCGCGGCGTCTCGGTGTGCAGCGCGGCGATCGCCGCCTGGACGACGTAGGGGCCGCTGCCGCGCAGCGCCAGCGCGCGGTCCAGGACGACGCGGCCTGCGGCGATCTGCTCGGCGTCCCATTGCGTCCGGTCCTGGTCGGCGATCAGGACGATCTCGCCGTCGCGCTCGCGCGCCTCGCGCCGCGCGTCGTGGAGCAGCATCAGCGCCAGCAGCCCGCAGACCTCGGGCTCGTCGGGCATCAGCTCGGCCAGGCCGCGGCCCAGCCGGATGGCCTCCGCCGCGAGGCCGCTGCGCCCGCCATAGCCCTCGTTGAAGATCAGGTAGTCCACCGCGAGGACGGCGACCAGCCGGTCGGGCAGCAGGTGGGCCGGCGGGACGCGGAAGGGGATGCCGGCCGCCTTGATCTTGCTCTTGGCGCGGACCAGCCGCTGGGCCATCGTCGCCTCGGCGACCAGGAACGCCCGGGCGATCTCGGCCGTCTCGAGCCCGCCGAGCGTGCGCAGCGTCAACGCGACCTGGGCCTCGACCGCCAGCGCCGGATGGCAGCAGGTGAAGAGGAGCTCGAGCCGCTCGTCGGGGAAGGTCTCGGTGTCCATGTCGATGTGGTGGGCGTCGGGCGCGCCGGCTTGCAGCAGCCGCGTCTTGGCCGCGAGGACCTTCTCGCGGCGCAGCCGGTCGATCGCCCGGTTGCGCGCCGTGGTGATCAGCCACGAGCGGGGGTCGGCCGGCGTCCCGTCGCGGGGCCAGCGCTCGGCGGCGGTCGCAAACGCGTCCTGGGCGGCCTCCTCGGCGAGGTCGAAGTCACCGAGGAGGCCGATCAGGGTGGCGAGCACCCGCCCCCACTCGTCGCGGAAGGCCTGCTCGACCAGCGTCCTACATCTCCACCAGCGGGCGGACCTCGATCGCGCCGCCGAGGCGGGCGGCCGGGATCCGCGCCGCCAGCTCGATCGCCGCGTCGAGGTCGGGAGCGTCGAGCAGGTAGTAGCCGCCGAGCTCCTCCTTGGTCTCGACGAACGGCCCGTCGGTCGTCAGGGTGCTGCCGTCCTGCACTCGGACCGTGGTCGCGGTGCTGGTCGGCTGCAGCTGGGCGCCGCCCTCGACGCCGGGAGACCCGGAGATCGCGTAGTACTCGCCGAAGACGGCCTTCTGCTCGTCCTCGGAGAGGTCGTCGAAGGCCGAGCGGGCGGTGGTCGAGTAGATCAACAGCATGTACTTCATGGTTCCTCCGTTCGTGGGCTTGCTCCCGTAAGACGAACGGGCGGGCCGCCGATCGACAGGTGCTCGACGATTCTCCCGGATCGGGATGGACCTCCGGGCGTGCGGCGGTCGTAGAAGGGGCAGATGCCCCTTCGGCCGATCATCGCGCTCGACGCGCCCTTCCCGCGCGGTGGGGGCGCGCGATAGCGTCGGCGTGGTCGCCCACGCCACGCGCGACCCCACCATGGCCGCCTTCGATGCCAGCCTGCCGTCGGTCCCGCGCTCGGGGCGCGGGGTGAGCGCGCGCTCGCGCAGCGACGCGGCGCTCGTCCGCGACGCCTGCCGCGGCTCGGCCGCCGCCTGGGAGGCGCTCTTCGCCCGCCACTGGCCCCAGGCCTACCGGGCGGCCTACCTGGTGGTCCACGACGCCGCCGCGGCCGAGGACGCCGCACAGGAGGCGTTCGTGGCCGCGGCGGCTGCGTTGGAGCGCTTCGACCGCCGCCGGCCCTTCGCGCCCTGGCTGCACCGGATCGCCGTCAACCGCGCGATCGACCACGCCCGGCGTGCCGCTCGGCGCCACGAGGCGGGCGGCGGTGTGGCGGGCGAGGTGGGCGGCTGGGACCCTGCAGGGCCCGATGACGGATTGCTCGGCGAGCTGCGCGCACTCTCGCCCGAGCACCGTGCGGTCGTGGTCCTGCGCTACCTGCTCGACTGGACGCCCGGGGAGATCGCCGCGGCGCTGCACCTGCCGCGGGGCACGGTCAACTCACGCCTGCGGCGCGCGCTCGACGTCCTGGGCCGCGGGTTGGAGGAGTCCGGATGAGCGAGCGGGAGCTGCGCGAGCGGCTGGCGGCGATCGAGCTGCCCGGCGAGCAGGGAGCACGCGGGCGGGCGGCCGCCGCGGCCGCCGCCGCCCATGCCCAGCGCCCGCCGTGGCGCCCGGCCCCCGCACGGCGGCGTCTCGTGCCGGCGGGCGCCGTGGCCCTGGCCCTGAGCCTCTCGGCGGTCGCCCTGGCCACCACCCGGCCCGGCCACGCGGTCACGCACTGGATCGACGACGTTTTCAGCGCGCCCGCGGTGACCCAGCCGCGGGATCGGCTGCCGGCCCGCGGGAGCGTCCTGGCCATCGGAGCCCGCGGCCCGTTCGTGCTCGGGGCGGGCGGCGGGCGCCACGCGCTCGGCCGCTACTCCGATGCCGTGTGGTCGCCCCACGGGCTCTACGTCGCCGCGGTCCGGGGCCGGCAGCTCGCTGCCGTGGATCCCCACGGCGCGGTGCACTGGGTGCTCACGGCCGCCGGGCCGGTGGCCGATCCGCGCTGGTCGCCCGACGGCTTTCGCATCGCCTACCGCGCCGGTGCCCGGCTGCGCGTGGTGGCCGGCGACGGCAGCGGCGATCGCGTGGCGGGCCGGGCCGTCGCAGCGGTGGCACCGGCGTGGCGACCGGGCCGCGCGCACGCGCTGGCCTTCCTCACGGCGCGCGGCGGGCTGCTGCTCGGCCGCCCGGATCGCGGCACGGCGTATCTGATGGCCGACGGGCTGGCCGCGGTGCGCTGGATCGGCTGGGCGGGCCCGCACCGCCTGCTCGCGGCGTCGCCGGGGACCTTGACCGCGATCGCGGCGGGCGTCCTGTCGGATGCCGAGCGCCGCCGCGAGCGGACCTGGCACGCGCCCTCCGGTGCGACGATCGCGTCCGCGGCGGTGTCGCCGACGGCGCGGCACGTCGCGCTGCTCGTGCAGCGCGCCGGGGTGACCAGGGTCGTCCTGCTCGGCAGCGCCCTGGCGGGCCGCCCGCGGGTGCTCCTGGCGGTCCACGGCGCGCTGGCCGGGCTGGCCTGGTCGCCGGACGGGCGCTGGCTGGTGGCCCAGCAGCCGCGCCGCTCCCGCTGGCTGCTCGTGCCGACGTCGCCCGGGCTGCGGGTCCGAGCGCTGCCCGGCCTCGACGGCCGTGTCGGCGGCTGGTGCTGCGTCAGGTGATCGCGCGGATCACCTCGACCACCACCAGGGCGACGACGAAGACGACGATGATCGCCACGAGCACGCGGAACATCGCGGCCTCGGAGCGCAGGGGGTCCAGTGGCCGCATGGGGGACCGGAAGCGCTACAGGACGTAGACGGTGAAGTAGACCACGAGCCACATGGCGTCGACGAAGTGCCAGTAGATGCCCGGCACCTCGACGCCCCGATGCTCCTCGGGCGAGTAGTGGCCGCGGAAGGAACGCACGACGACCATGGCCAGCAGCGTCAGGCCGATGAACACGTGCGCGCCGTGCAGGCCGGTCAGGCCGTAGAAGATCGAGCCCTGGGCGAAGTTCTGGGGCGAGAAGCCGATGTGCACGTACTCGTTGATCTGCACGAACAGGAACGTGCACCCGAGCAGGAAGGTCGAGAGGATCCCCGCCTTCAGCCCGAAGCGGTTGCCCCTCTTGATCGACGACTCGGCCCAGTGCAGCGTGAAGGAGGAGCTGACGAGGATCGCCGTGTTGGTGCCGGCCACGGCGACGGGGAGCGAGTGGCCCTGGAACGGGAACCAGTGGTCTCCGTTGACGACCCGGATGAAGAAGTAGGCCGTGAAGAAGGCCCCGAAGACCATGATCTCCGAGATGATGAAAAGCAGC